>NZ_JACOFQ010000001.1:0-82738 GCF_019455395.1 Bradyrhizobium sp. BR 10261 | reverse complement strand
CAACGCCTTCGCCGGCGAAGTGACGCGCGTGGCGCGCGAGGTCGGCACCGAAGGCAAGCTCGGCGGCCAGGCCCAGGTGCGCGGTGTCGCCGGTACCTGGAAGGACCTGACGGACTCGGTCAACTCGATGGCCTCGAACCTGACCGGCCAGGTCCGCAACATCGCCGAAGTCGCGACCGCGGTCGCCAAGGGCGATCTGTCGAAGAAGATCACGGTGAACGTGTCGGGCGAAATCCTTCAGCTGAAGGAAACGCTGAACACCATGGTGGACCAGCTCAACGCCTTCGCCGGCGAAGTCACCCGCGTCGCGCGCGAGGTCGGCACCGAAGGCAAGCTCGGCGGTCAGGCGCAAGTGCCTGGTGTGGCCGGCACCTGGAAGGACCTCACCGACAACGTCAACTCGATGGCCGGCAACCTCACCGCCCAGGTCCGCAACATCGCCGAGGTCGCGACCGCCATCGCCGGCGGCGACCTGTCGCGCAAGATCACGGTGGACGTGCGCGGCGAAATCCTTCAGCTGAAGGACACGCTCAACACCATGGTCGACCAGCTCAACCGCTTCGCGGGCGAGGTGACGCGCGTGGCGCGCGAGGTCGGTACCGAAGGCCGTCTCGGCGGCCAGGCCAACGTGCCCGGCGTCGCCGGCACCTGGAAGGACCTGACGGACTCCGTGAACTCGATGGCGGGCAACCTCACCGCCCAGGTCCGCAACATCGCCGAAGTGACTACGGCCGTGGCGCGCGGCGACTTGTCCCGCAAGATCACCGTTGACGTGAAGGGCGAAATCCTCGAGCTGAAGAACACCATCAACACCATGGTGGACCAGCTCAACGGCTTCGCCGGCGAAGTGACGCGCGTCGCGCGCGAGGTCGGCACCGAAGGCAAGCTCGGCGGCCAGGCCGAGGTGCCCGGTGTTGCCGGCACCTGGAAGGACCTCACCGACAACGTCAACTTCATGGCCTCGAACCTGACGGCGCAGGTGCGCAACATCGCCGAGGTCGCGACCGCGATCGCCGGCGGCGACCTTTCCAAGAAGATCACGGTGGACGTCCGCGGCGAGATCCTGCTGCTGAAGGATACCCTCAACACCATGGTGGAGCAGCTCCGCTCCTTCGCCGCCGAAGTGACGCGCGTCGCGCGCGAGGTCGGCACCGAAGGCCGGCTCGGCGGTCAGGCCGTCGTGCCCGGCGTCGGCGGCACCTGGAAGGACCTCACCGACAACGTCAACCTGCTGGCGGCGAACCTCACGACGCAGGTCCGCAACATCGCCGAGGTCACCACCGCCGTGGCCCGCGGCGACCTGTCGCGCAAGATCACCGTGGACGTGAAGGGCGAAATCCTCGAGCTGAAAAACACCATCAACACCATGGTGGACCAGCTCAACGCGTTTGCCGGCGAAGTGACGCGCGTGGCGCGCGAGGTCGGCACCGAGGGCGAGCTCGGCGGTCAGGCCCAGGTGCCCGGCGTCGCCGGCACGTGGAAGGACCTCACCGACACCGTCAACTTCATGGCGGCGAACCTGACCGAGCAGGTCCGCGGCATCGTCAAGGTGGTGACCGCGGTCGCCAATGGCGACCTCAAGCAGAACCTCACCGTGAAGTCGAAGGGCGAGGTTGCGGCGCTGGCCGACACCATCAACAACATGACCGAGACGCTGGCGACCTTCGCCGACCAGGTGACGTCGGTGGCGCGCGAAGTCGGCGTCGAAGGCCGTCTCGGCGGTCAGGCCGACGTGCCCGGCGCGGCCGGCACCTGGAAGGATCTGACCGGCAACGTCAACCTGCTCGCGGCCAACCTCACCTCCCAGGTGCGCGCGATCGCGGAAGTGGCGACCGCCGTGACCAAGGGCGATCTGACGCGATCGATCCAGGTCGACGCCCGCGGCGAGGTCGCGGAGTTGAAGGACAACATCAACACCATGATCACCAACCTCCGTCTCACGACGGAGCTGAACACCGAGCAGGACTGGCTCAAGACCAACCTCGCCAAGTTCACCAATATGCTGCAGGGTCAGCGCGATCTCGCCACCGTCGGCCGGTTGCTGCTGACCGAGCTGTCGCCGCTGGTGAACGCGCACACCGGCGTGATCTACCAGGTCGAGAACGAAGACAGCCCGCAGCTGCTGCTGCTCGCCTCCTATGCCGGCGATGGCGTCTATCCCTATCAGCGCGTGCTGCAGTTCGGCGACGGCCTGATCGGCCAGTGCGCCGTCGACCGGCGTCCACGCCTGGTTTCCGACATCCCCGCCGACGTGGTGCCGATCAACTCGGCGCTGCTGCGCGTCGCGCCGAAGAACCTCGTGGTGCTGCCGGTGCTGTTCGAGGGCCAGGTCAAGGCGGTGATCGAGCTCGCCTCGCTGACCTCGTTCACGACCTCGCAGATGACTTTCCTGGAGCAGCTCACCGACTCCATCGGCATCGTGCTCAACTCGATCGAAGCGACGATGCAGACCGAGGGTCTGCTCAAGCAGTCGCAGCAGCTCGCCGGCGAGCTGCAGACGCAACAGCGCGAATTGCAGCAGACCAACGACCAGCTCGAGCAGAAGGCGCAGCAGCTCGCCGAGCGCAACGTCGAGGTCGAGCGCAAGAACCAGGAGATCGAGCAGGCCCGCCGCGCGCTCGAGGAAAAGGCGACCGAGCTCGCGCTGACCTCGAAGTACAAGTCGGAATTCCTGGCCAATATGAGCCACGAGCTGCGCACGCCGCTGAACTCTATCCTGATCCTGGGACAGCAGCTCACCGACAACCCGGACGGCAACCTCTCGCCCAAACAGGTCGAATTCGCCCGCACCATCCACGGCGCCGGCACCGACCTGCTCAACCTCATCAGCGACATTCTCGATCTCTCCAAGATCGAGTCGGGTACGGTGACTGTCGATGCCGAGGAAATCCTCACGGCCAACCTACTCGAGACGGTCGGGCGGCCGTTCCGGCACGAGGCGGAGAACCGCAACCTGTCGTTCAAGATCGACGTCGATCCGAACCTCGCCCGCAGCATCGTCACCGACTCCAAGCGCCTGCAGCAGGTGCTGAAGAACCTGCTCTCCAACGCCTTCAAGTTCACCGCTGAAGGCGAAGTGCGGCTCAAGGTCGCCGGCGCGCTCGGCGGCTGGGGCGCCGATCACCCGGTGCTGAACTCGGCACCGGCCGTGATCGCTTTCGAGGTCTCCGACACCGGCATCGGCATCCCCCTGGAGAAGCAGAAGCTGATCTTCGAGGCATTCCAGCAGGCGGACGCCGGCACCAGCCGCAAATATGGCGGCACCGGTCTTGGCCTTGCCATCAGCCGCGAGCTCGCGAGCCTGCTCGGCGGCGAAATCCACCTGCGTAGCTCACCGGGCAAGGGCTCGACCTTCACGCTGTATCTGCCGCTGAAATATTCTGGCCCGACGCAGGCACCGCGCGCGCCAGCAGCGCAACAATACAACCAGCCGCCGGCGCTCCAGCCGGCCGCGCCGGAGCAACAGCGGGCCATCGAGCAGCTGCCCGACGACCGCCTCAATATCGAGCCCGGCGACAGCATCCTCCTGATCGTGGAGGACGACCCGCATTATGCGCGGATTCTGGTCGACCTGGCGCGGGACAAGGGTTTCAAGGTTCTGGTCGCCGCGCGCGGAGCCGAGGCGCTTGAACTTGCGAAGCAGTATCAACCGAGCGCCGTTTCGCTCGACGTGTTCCTGCCCGACATGCTCGGATGGACGGTGCTGAGCCAGCTCAAGCACAATCCGCTGACGCGCCACATCCCGGTGCAGATCATCACGCTCGACGAGGACCGCCAGCATGCGCTGGCACGCGGCGCCTTCTCCTTCGTCAACAAGCCGACGACGACCGAGGGCGTTGCCGCAGCGCTGACGCAGATCAAGGAATATGCGCGTCCCAGGCGCAAACGACTCCTGATCGTCGAGGACAACGAGGCCGAGCAGCTGTCGATCCGCGAGCTGCTGCACCACGACGACATCGAGATCGTGACCACCGACACCGGTGCCGGCGCGCTTTCGATGCTCCGCGAGGCCCCTTGCGACTGTGTGGTGCTCGACCTCCGTCTGCCGGACATGAGCGGCTTCGAGGTGCTGGACCAGATCCGGCGCGACGAGGCGCTGTCGAACGTTCCCGTCGTCGTATTCACCGGCCGCGAGCTCTCGGCCGAGGAAGATGCGGAACTCCACACCATGGCGCGCAGCATCGTGGTCAAGGGCGTGGAATCGCCCGAACGTCTGCTCGATGAAACCGCGCTGTTCCTGCACCGCGTGATCACCGAGCTGCCGGTCGAGAAGCAGCGCATGCTGGAGAAGCTCAACAGTTCCGACGAGGACCTGATCGGCAAGACCGCGCTGCTGGTCGACGACGACGCCCGTAACATCTTCGCGCTGTCGAGCGTGCTGGAACGGCGCGGCATGAAGGTGCTGACGGCGACCACCGGGCGCGAGGCGGTGGCGCTGGTCGAATCCAACCCGGAGATCGCCATCGTGCTGATGGACATCATGATGCCGCAGATGGATGGCTATCAGACCATCGGCGTGATCCGGGAGAACCCGGCCTTCCTGCGCCTGCCGATCATCGCGCTGACAGCGAAGGCGATGAAGGGCGATCGCGAGAAATGCCTGGAGGCAGGAGCCTCCGATTATCTCGCAAAGCCAGTCAACACCGACCAATTGCTGCTTGCGATCCGCATGTGGCTGCACCGTTGAGTTTGGATCCGAGAATGGACCACGAAAAGGTCAACATCCTCCTCGTCGACGACCAGCCGGCCAAGCTGCTCGCCTATGAGGTGATCCTGAAGGAGCTCGGTGAGAATCTCGTGGTCGCCTCGTCCGGCCGGGAGGCGCTGGAGGTGCTGCTCAAGACCGAGATCGCGGTGATTCTGGTCGACGTCTGCATGCCCGAGCTCGACGGCTTCGAGCTCGCCGCCATGATCCGCGAGCATCCGCGCTTCCAGAAGACCGCGATGATCTTCATCTCGGCCATTCAGGTCAGCGACATCGACCGCCTGCGCGGCTACGAGATGGGCGCGGTCGACTACGTGCCCGTGCCTGTCATCCCGGAAGTGCTGCGCGCCAAGGTCAAGGTGTTTGCCGAGCTCTATCGCAAGACGCGCGAGCTCGAACGGCTGAACCAGG
Organism: Bradyrhizobium sp. BR 10261; assembly: GCF_019455395.1. NCBI lineage: Bacteria > Pseudomonadati > Pseudomonadota > Alphaproteobacteria > Hyphomicrobiales > Nitrobacteraceae > Bradyrhizobium > Bradyrhizobium sp. BR 10261. The sequence continues at coordinate 77,622 of NZ_JACOFQ010000001.1, read as the reverse complement.
ATCTCGAGGATCGCGTCCGCGCCCGTACGGCCGAGCTGGAGAATTCGACCGCAAAGCTGCGCGAGAGCGAAGAGCGACGCACCATGGCGATCGCCGCCGGCAAGATGGGATCCTGGGATTGGGATTGGCTCAGCGGCGACTGGATGTGGGACGACGGGCAATATCGCATCTTTGGCGTGAGCCCCGAGAACTTCGAAGTCAACCCGGTCAACGTTCAGGCACTCTTGCATCCAGACGACGTCGATCAGCTGCGCAAGGCCATCGCCGAATTCAACAAAGGAACGCGCGCCTATGAGACCGAATTCCGCATCGTTCGGCCCGACGGCGAGGTGCGCTGGTGCGTCGGCACGGCGGCCGCATCCGCGGATGCGAGCGGTCGCGTCGTGCGGGTGAGCGGCGTCACCGTCGATATCACCGAACGCAAACGGGCCGAGGAACGCCAGAACTTGCTGGCGCGCGAGGTCGATCACCGCGCCAAGAACGCGCTGGCGCTGGCGCAGTCGATCGTGCGCCTCACCCGCGCCGACGAGGTCAAGGCTTACGTCAATGCCGTGGAGGGACGCATCAATGCGCTCGCGCGCGTGCACACCATCCTCTCCTTGTCGAGCTGGCAGGGCGCCGAGCTCTCCAAGCTGATCGAGGAGGAGCTGGCGCCCTACTCGCTCGGCGGACAGATCAAGCTGGCCGGTCCCGAAGTGCAATTGGTGCCGGCCACTGCGCAGACGCTGGCCCTGGCGCTGCATGAGCTCTTCACCAACTCGGCCAAGTATGGCGCGCTCTCGACGCGGTCTGGGCGGCTCGCGATCAGCTGGCAGGCCGACAACGACCTCCTCATCCTGACGTGGGACGAGACCGGCGGGCCGCTGGTCAGGACGCCGAAATCGCGCGGCTTCGGAACAAGAAGCCTGCTCGCCAGCGTCGAATCCCAGCTTGGCGGACAGGCGCAATTCGATTGGCGTTCGGAGGGCCTGCTGTGCCGTCTCGAAGTCCCCTTGACGCACAAGAGTGCGGCGACAGCGGCGGCGCAGGACAAGTTCGAGACCAACAGCTCTCCCGAGCTTCAGCGCGCGTCGGGTTAACGCGACGCGGCGACCTTCAGCCGCGATATCGACCGCGGTTCATCGGCGATGCGCCCTTCGAGCCAGGCTTCCGTTTGCGCGAGATCGCGCAGCGCCTTCGCGTAGCGAAGGGCCGCGCTGCGGTCTGCACCACGCGGCAGCTTGCGCGCCTTGCGCAATATGTCGGCCGCCGCGTTACGGTAGGCCAGCGATCGATAGAGAAAGACCACCTTACCCATAGCTGATGTTCCCGTGTTGATGGCCTACATCCTGGCAAGGCCGGCATGAACGCCGGATGAAGCGGATGATGACAAATCCTTTATGCGCAATGGAACCGCGTCGTGACGGCCCGCGTTTGCATGCCAGATCGATCGGCAGTTTCATGCGCGCAAAAAAGTCGCCAAACAGATCCCCAAGTTTGATCTCTCCCACCGGCGTGATAAAGCTGATGACCCATGCGATGATGGGCGCTGCACTCGGCCTGATGTTCACGCTCGCACTCATTCTGGCCAATCCTGCGGTTGCGGAATTGCTGAACCATGGCGGGCGTGCGGCGGCCCTGGTGTTTGTTGCAACGATGGTGACGACCTTTGCAATCGGCGCCTCGTTGACCGGCGTCGTATTCATTCTCAACGAGGACAAGGAAACTTGAGGCAGGCGCGAAACGCGCGCGACGAATATTCTTCGGAACTCCTGCGGCAAATGGCGGTTGGCTCCTGCGTCAATTCAACTCAGGGAGTTCCCTTACATGAAGACGATCAAGCTCGCTCTTGCCGTGATGCTGGCCACCGGCCTTGCCGCCGCGCCGTTCGCTGCGCAGGCCAAGTCGCACAAGAAGCATCACTCCTCCTCCATGTCGCAGACCACCACGGGAGCGAACATGAAGAAGACCGTTCCGCCCGATCCGTCAGGCCAGGGCGGTTCTGGCCCCGGCAGCGATCATGGTGGCAGCATGACCGCGCCCCAGAACGGCCAGAGCAAGTAAGCGCGGGCTTACGGCAATAAGAAGCCCCGCGGCGACGCGGGGCTTCTCGTTGCGCGTGAGTGCGCTCACGCTGCACTGCGTTGGCTATGGCGCCCTTCCTTGATCTCTTCGATGATCTTGGCACTGAAGGCTTCGAGGTCGCCGGGATTGCGCGACGTGATCACGCCCTGGTCGACCACCACTTGCGAATCTTCCCACAACGCGCCGGCGTTGATCACGTCGGTCTTGATCGATTTGTAGGACGTCATCTTGCGGCCCTTGGCGATGCCGGTCTCGATCAGCAGCCAAGGCGCATGGCAGACGGCAGCGACGACCTTCTTGGCGTTGAAGATCTCCTTGATGAAGGCCAGCGCCTTTGGCTGCACGCGCAGGAGGTCGGGATTGATCTGCCCGCCGGGCAGAACGATTGCGTCGTAGTCGGTGCTGACGGCCTGATCGAGTGTCTTGTCGACCTTCACCGGCCGGCCCCAATCCTTCATGTCCCAGCCCTTGATCTCCCCTTCCGCGAGCGAGATCACGTGAACCGTCGCGCCGGCTTTCTTCAGACGGTCGCGCGGCACCTCCAGTTCCGACTGCTCGAAGCCATGGGTGGCGAGAATCGCAATGGTCTTGCCGCTGAGCTCCATGGAACACTCCTTCTGTTTCGGGGTGGTCGCAGTCAAATCAGGCGCGGTGCGATCGTTCCTGAAACCGCATTCACATCGGGACGTCCCTCACCGCCACATCGTCGGCGCGCGGGTCAGCGCGTCCCGCCCAGCCCGCTTCAGATCCTCGAATGAGCAGCGGTCCTGGCGTGCGGTTGCACGCAATCGCATCGCAACGCGCTCGCGCGTCGTCGTGTCCCACGCGGGTACGCCTGCGCAGACTTCATCGAGCACCGCCTGCAGCAAGGCGGCCATTTCGGCATCCGGCATGGACGAACTCCGCTTGTCGCGTCGCGCGACCGCTTTAGCTGCGTCGGATGTCAGGGATGTTAAGGGGACGGACTGCGGAGCTCGTCTTCACGAGTTGATCGAGCCGGGCCCGCTTGCGCGCGATCAGGATCTGGGCGGCGGCGTCGTCGAGGCCTTCCCGCTGCAATTGCCGGATGGCGGAGCCCAATTCGAGGATCTCGGCGCGCAGTCTCAGAATCCGGTAGGTGTCCGGGTCTTCCTCCACGGCCAGCCTCCCTTCACCAGCGCCTCAGCGGCGTACCGGCCTGTTCTCGTTCTTCAGCGGACGCAGACGCACCCGGTGGCGGATGTCCGGCAACACCTCGCCGCCGCCCGCGGCCTTCCATTCGCTGATCAGCAGGTTGATCTTCCGGCGCAGCTCGATCTGCGCTCTCGCCCGTTCGCTGCAATCGCGGTCGCGATTGACGAGATCGCGCACGGACGCCTCGACATCCGCCATCTCCAGCCTCAAGGCGCTGATTTTACGTCGAATTTCATTAATTCTGTTGTCCATGGCTTGTTAGAACAAAATAAGAACATATAGTCAAGCCACGAATTCAGGATGGAGAGCAAGATGCAGGTTCAGGGTAAATACGACGCCAAGACTTTTCCGAACGCCAAGGCTTTTCTGATGGAGCAGATGACCCGGGCGCAGGGGCTGCGGCTCAAGCGGCTGAGCGAGGAGGCCTACCAGCCCGCGCAATACGATCGCGATCTGTCCTTTGCCGAAGCCGCACGCCGCATCCAGATCCTGGAGGCAGAGATCGAGCTCGCGAACTCTTTCTGAAGGGTCTGTCGCCGGGCGCTTTTGGAACATTGGGTCAGCACTCCTGTTCTCTTGCAGAGCCATGGGAGAGAGCTGATGGCACGCAAGGCAAAGAAGCGCCGCTATTCACGTAGCTCCGGCAGCGATGTCGAGAGCGAGATGCGGCGCTACAAGAAAGGCACCGCCAAGAGCGGACGCGGCGGTCGCGGCGGACGAGTAAAGAGCCGCAAGCAGGCGATTGCGATCGGCCTGTCGAAAGCGCGCAAGAAAGGCAAGAAGGTGCCGAAGAAGGCGTCGAAGCGAAAGACGTCCAAGAAAAAGACGAGCAAGAAGAGCTCGAAGCGCAAATCCTCCAGGCGGTGACGCTGGCCGCCGTCAGATCATGCTCCCGGGCATGAAGCAGCGGATCGAAACGCCGAACACCGTCTTGACCGGCCAGACCATGGTGCGGCCGGCGCGATTTGGCTCGGTGATCACGGCTTCGTCGGGGACATCGACCCATTCTCCGTCGAGCCTCACCCGGTAGTGACCATTATGCGAGTCCCAATCGGGATCGGCCACGGCAACGCCGTCGGCATCCGAGCAGCACGGACCAAGATGGCTGCGCAAACTGTCGAACCAGGGTTTGAGCGGCGAGTCGGTGAAGCGACCGTCATCGCGTCCCAAGGCGCTTCCGGTCGACAGCAGGAAGGGCGCGACGAGCAGCCCGAGCTTCAGCGAGAGCTTCAATCGATCCATGTCGGCACCGATCAAATACGGACATCGGCCGGTTCCAACAAAACAGCCGGACGTCCGAAGTTCCACTCCTGCAACTTGCCTCTGCGGCTTCATTGCCGCCTAAGCGCAACAGTATTGGCGAAGTCTGACCAGCGAACGCGGCTTTTTCGGACGAACCCGTCATCATTGCTGCCGTTAACGAGAATGTTATCGTCGGCCTGTGGGTATCTCGAGAGGCGCGCACGAAAAAGGCGGCCCGAAAGGCCGCCTTTTGAATTTGCCGTCAGGCTCGCGAGATCAGGCGAGCGGCACCGCGACGAACCGGGTCGCCTCCGCACTCTTCACCTGCAACAGCACGCTGTTCTTGCCTGATGATTTGGCTTGCGCCAGCTCGGAGCGGACCTCCGCGACGTTGGAAACAGCCTTGCCGCCGACATTGAGGATGACGTCGCCGGTCTGGATGCCACGCTGCGCGGCCGGTCCCTGCGGATCGACTTCGGTGACCACGACGCCCTTCTGCCCGGCCCCCTGGACTTCGCCTGATGGCGCCAGGCTGAGGCCGAGACGCGGCGTGCCGGGGGTCTGCTGGGTCTTGCCGTCATCGGACTGATTGCCTGCTTTGGCCTGCCGCTCGTTCGGCAGCTCGCCGAGGGCGAGCGTCACCGTCTTGCTGTCACCCTTGTGGACGACGTCGAGCTTCACGGACGTACCCGGCGCCAGGGTGGCGATGGTGCGGGCGAGATCGCGCGAATCCTTGATCGCGGTGCCATTCACCGCGGTGATGACGTCGCCCGCCTCGATGCCGGCCTTTGCCGCCGGGCTGCCATCCTGCGGATTGTCGACGATCGCGCCGCGTGCCGCCTTCAGGCCGAGGCTGTCGGCGATCTCCGCGGTCACCGGCTGCACCTGGACGCCGAGCCAGCCGCGGGTGACGGCGCCCTTGTCCTTGAGCTGCGCGACGACGAGCTTTGCGGTCGAGGCCGGAATGTCGAAGCCGATGCCGACCGATCCGCCCGAGGGCGAGTAGATCGCAGTATTCACGCCAATGACGTTGCCGTTCATGTCGAAGGCCGGACCGCCGGAATTGCCCTTGTTGATCGGCGCATCGATCTGGATGAAGTCGTCATACGGGCCGTTGCCGATGTCGCGACCGCTGGCCGAGACGATGCCGGCCGTCACGGTGCCGCCGAGGCCGAACGGATTGCCGACCGCGACCACCCAGTCGCCGATCCGCGGCTTCTGGTCGGAGAATTTCGCGAATGGAAAGTCCTTGTTGCCGTCGACCTTGATCAGCGCGAGATCGGTCTTCGGATCGGTGCCGACCACCTTCGCGGTGTAGATCGTGCCGTCGTCCATCGTCACCTGAACGGATTGGGCGTGGTCGACGACATGGTTGTTGGTCACGGCATAGCCGTCGGCCGAGATGAAGAAGCCAGAGCCCTCGCCGGTGACCATCTGGTGCCGCTGGTGCGGCATGCCGTTCATGCCGCCGGGGCCGCGGAAGCCGAACTGCTGCGAGAACTGGTCGAACGGGGACTCTTCGTCCTGATCCATCCGGTTCTGTTGCAGCATCGCGCTCTTGTCGTTGTCCTGGTCGATTTTCACCCGCACCGAAATGACGGCCGGCTTGACCTTGCTGACGAGGTCGCCGAAGCCCTGCGGCGTTGCGGCGCTTTCAGCGGCCTGCGCAGGCGAAATCAGGGAGGACACGCCGAACGGCGTTGAAACGGGAGAAGCCGCCAGCACGGCCACGCCCAGCGCGGCCACGGTGCCAAGCAGCGCGAGCCGGCGGGGCCTCAAAATTGTGGGGGTCCTGGTGGTGTCGGAATTGACGCGATCGATCATGTCGAAATGTCCATGTTGGGTAAGTCGCCTTGCACCCAACATGGACATCGTCACCTTACGGCGTCCCGTCCACGCGATTAATTCTTGGCAAAGAAAGTGCGGCGGGCGGCCGCAGGGCACCATCCTCGCCGCAGATTTGATGCAGCTCAACGCGAGCCCTGCTGGCGGTGAAACACTTCGTCCATCGGATGATGTCCATCGGAGACGCCGCCATGTACAAAGACATTCTCGTCCACATCCCGACCGAACGACCGATGCGCGCCGTGATTGACGGCTCGATCTCGCTCGCAGCCAGCCTCAATGCCCATGTGGATGCGGTCGCGGTCGGCTATGTCGCAAGTACCACGGCCTACGTGATGGAGGGCGGTGCTGCCGTGGCGGCCGTGTTCGAGATGGAACGCGAACGCGCGGTCGAGCGGGCCGAAGCCGCGCTTGCCGTCTTCAGGAGCGAAGCGGGCAACGCCGATATCTCCTGCACCTGCCACCCGCTCGGCGCGATTCCGGTGGATGCAGCCGGTTCACTCGGCGAGATGGCGCGGCTGCACGACCTTAGCATCGTGCTTCAACCGGATCCCGAGCACGTGACGTTCGACAACGAGGTCCCGCGCGAGATTCTGTTCCAGGCCGGTGGTCCGGTGCTGTTCCTGCCATACACCTTTCGCGGGGCCTTCAAGGCGAAGCGGATCGGCATCTGCTGGGACGGCAGCCGCGTCGCGGCGCGTGCGCTCCGCGATGCAGCTACATTCCTCGCGCGCGCCGAGCAGATCGCGATCATTGCGATCAACGAGGGCGACACCGCCCCCGACGCCTCGGCGAACAATCTGGCCAAGCACCTCGGACGGCGCGGCCTCTCGGCCCGCACGATCAGTCTGTCGGCTACACGGGCCGATATCCAGCCGACCATCCTGTCGCTGGCAGCCGACGAAAACCTCGATCTGCTGGTGATGGGTGGCTACGGCCATTCCCGCTTGCAGGAGCGCTTTCTCGGCGGCGTCACGCGCGCCATGCTGGAAGCCATGACCGTCCCTACGCTGATGTCACATTAGAGCATGATGACGTTGGGTTCGATCGGCTACCTCAGAGCACCTCTCCCCACCGGGGACCAGCGGGGGGAGGTGTTCGCAGTTTATGGATTATGTCGATTCAATCAAAATGCATTCCGCTTCCGCGAAGATGCAAACGGCTGACATCACGCCGCAGCCGACGTCTCCCATGCCGCGGCGGCGATCGCGTCGTCTTCGCGCTGCGCATTGCACGCCTCGAAATGCGCTTTCAGCGCGATCTCGGCGAGATGTTCGAAATGTTCGGCCTGACCGAGCAGCTGCCAGTTCTGCAGCGGCCGATAGGCAGCCTGCTGGCGACAGAGGGACGCCAGCGCGCGGTAGCGACGTACGTTCTCCATGATACCCTCCCTCGCATTTACACCGGGCTTATTGCCCTGATTTGCGTCAGGTCGATGGCGATTGTGCAAAACATTTTCTGCGTGCGCCAGCCCAATTAACCTCCGTGGACTCGAAGGAAATGTGCAGACGCACATTGGTTCCTGTCAGCGAAACCGAGTGCGGCATTCGTCATACTTTTAGGCGTAACGCCGGCGCTCGAGATTGACGCCGATCAAATCGAAATAGCGTTCGATCGGTTCCAGCCGCCCGATGAGATAGCCCTGCATTTCCTCGCAGGCCTCGCCTTCACGATGGGGCGCTGCGCCTCCGTCTCCACCCCTTCGGCGACGGAATGTGCAGAGAGGCGGAGCGATCTGCCCGAAGGACCCGATTTCGGCAAGCGATGGTGCCGCCTTCAGCCCATCAGCTTCATGGCGATCGTCGCCGCCAGAATGACGATGATCTGGAGCAGACGCTCTGTGGTGAAGATTTGGTTGAAGGTGGTCATCGCGCGCCCGGTCGTCGTGATGGAATTGGTCGGCGAATGGCTAGCATGCCGGGCCGACGCCGTAACTCCGTATGGCCCACGTATCCTGCCGGCATGCAGCCGGCGATGGTTAACGATCAGGCGGCGCGCGGCGTGGCGAAATCGGCCCGCGCGGCGAAATAGGCTTCCAGTTCCGACAGCGCGCGGGCTTCCCACTCGCTGGCCTGCTCCAACAGCGACCAGCGCTGGCTCGGACGAAACGCCGCGGTCTGGCGATACAGCGATGCGATGCCGCGATAGCGGCGCACGTTCTCGAAAATGGCGTGCCCGTTCATGACGAAAACTCCCTCGTATTCCCGCGGGAGAAATTGCGGCCAAATCTTTTTCGAAAAGTTAGCGGCGCGATCCGGCTGCATGGATGGTTGCCGGACTGTTGCGCGCGCGCAACGGCCTGATCGCGCATCACCCTCTATTGAGAATTCGTTGCCGCGCTCTCGCCCGGCGACTTCAACCCGCCACGGCTGATGATGGCCATGGCCTTGCGGCAGAGATCGGCAAGGCCGATCAGGAGTACGGCAAGCAGGAAGAACAGGTTGATGGAATCCGCGTCGGCAGCGGTCAGCGGCGAGATCTCGAAGACCGGCGGCATGAATGCCCACCAGACCAGTGGAACGGTGAGCAGAGCTGCGAAGATGGCCGCCGGCGCACCGGCAACGAGACCGAGCACGAACAGGCTGGGCAGGAACGTCGCGAAATAGAGTTTTGCGCCGAGCGCGACGCAGATAGCTTGAAGCGCAGCCGACACCGCGACCGCAATAAGTCCGAGCAGAAACGCCTGCCACGACCATGGCCGTACTCGCGGTACGCCAACCAGTCCCGCACGCCTCATAGGGCCTCCCCCGCCGCCCTTAACCAGGCCGCTTGCGACCAAAGTACTACAGCTGCAGGGAATCTGCGAGGCGCAAATTGGGCGCCTAGGCCCGACCATCCGAGGCTGGTAAACGGCTGGCTGCGTCACACAATCGTACCGCTACTCGGTCGTGGCATAGATCAGGCTCGCGACCGGCAGTGCAAGGCCAATGGCCGAGGCCAGCGTCCAGCCGCCTTGCGCGAAGGCCCAGGCGCCGACCGCGGATCCGGCCGCACCGGCGGCGAAGAACGTCGCCATATAGAGGCCGTTGAGGCGACTGCGGTGCTCGTGTCCGAGCACGAAGATGGCGCGGAAGCCCAGCACGACATTGCCCTGCACGCCGAAATCGATCGCGATCGCGGCGACGACCAAACAGGCGAGGTTGAGCATCGATCCGGCCGCGCCGACATGCGTGACGAGGAAGCCGAGGGCGACGAACAGCATCGCCGCAAGCGTGGCGATGCGGCTGTGGCCGTGATCGGCGAGCCGCCCCGCGATCGGCGCCGCGAACACGCCTGACACGCCGGCGAGCGCAAACAGCGCGATGCCGCTCTGGGTGAAGCCGAATTGGCCGGCAAGCTGGAGCGGCACGACCGTCCAGAACAGGGCGAAGGCGCCGAACAGGCCGGCCTGGTAGAGCGCGCGGCGCCGCAGCAGCGGCATCGTCCGCACCAGATGCGGCATCGACAGCAGCAACGCGCCGTAATGCATCCGCGCCACCGGCCTGCGCCGCGGCAGGGTGAGGCGAAGCACGACGATGAGCGCGATCATCAATGCCGCCGAGCAGAAGAACACCGCATGCCAGGACAGCGCCGCGGTGACGAAGCTCGAGGCCGGCCGCGCCAGCATGATGCCGAGCATCAATCCGGTCGAGACGTTGCCGACGACCCTGCCGCGAATGGCTTCCGGCGCCATATGAGCGGCATAGGGAATGATGATCTGCACCGCGACCGAGCCGAGGCCGATGAACAGCGCCGCGATCAGGAACGGCAGCGCGTGGGTGGCAAAGCCGGCCGCCACCAGCGCCGCCGCACCGAGCGCGATGACGGTGCAGATCAAGGTGCGGTTCTCGACGAGATCACCAAGCGGGACGATAAACAGCAAGCCCGTGCCATAGCCGATCTGCGTCATGGTCACGATCAGGCCGGCCGCCGCATGCGACAGCCCGAGCGCGGCGCTGATCGGGGCGATCAGCGGCTGGGCATAATAGATATTGGCGGCGACCATGCCACAGGCCGCGGCAAGCACGAAGGTCAGTCGTTGTGACACCGCATCCGGCTCGGGCGCGGTCTCGATCGTGGCATTCATCGTCATTCCAAACTCTCCAGGACTTCCATAGACGATTCCATATAGGAAACGTTCATTTCCTAATGCGGCAATATCTCAGGCAAGCAGCTTCAGCGCGACGCCGACCAGGCGCCCGCCGTCGAGCGGCAGGCGCGCCTTGCCGGCGACGCGCAGCCCCTGCGTCATGCAGATCATCAGCCGCGCGGTATCGTCGGCGTCGACATGATCAGGGATCGAGCCGTCGGCCTGGCCCTCGCGAATGAGGCCGGCGATGAAGCTTTCGTTGGTCTTGAGCTGCGTCGTGACGCGCGCACGCATCACCGGATCGACCGCCGACAGCTCGACCGCGCTGCCGACCACGATGCAGCCGCGTCGCCCCTCTGCGCCTTGCGAGTGCTCGACATAGGAGTGCAGCACGTTGCGCACCCGCTCGCGGCCATTGGTGCCGCGCGCGGCCGCGCTGCGGGTCTGCTCGCTCCGCACCGCGACGTAGCGCTCGAAGGCGGCAAGGAAGACGGCATGCTTGTCGCGAAACGCCTTGTAGACGCTCCCGGTCGCCAGCCGCATGGCCGCCGTCAGCTCTCCGATCGAGGTCGCATGATAACCGCGCTCGCAAAACACCCTGATGGCGCCGTCCAGCGCGGTGTCCATGTCGAACTCCCGGGGCCGACCGGGGGGATGGGCTGATGGCTCGGATCTTCGGGCGACCTTTTGCATTTGCGGGATAATAGGGAATGATCGTTTCCAAATAAAGACAATTGGCCGTGATTGGTGGTCCCTGGCTCTCGTAGGGTGGGCAAAGGCGCGAAACGCCGTGCCCACCATCTTTCGCGAATGCGGAGACGAAAGGTGGGCACGCTTTCGCTTTGCCCACCTTACGAGACTCGATGCTGCGCAACGACCCGGAATGACGAAGGCGAGAGCGATCACCCCTTCGGCTTCACCGGCGTCCCGTCAGCCATGGTCGTCACGCCCTTTCGTTCCACGATCATCCCGTATGCCCGCGGCTGGCGGTGAACATCGAAATTGAAGGTGGTGCGCTTGTAGGAGTTGCAGAGATCGAGATCGCAGCGGGCGAGCGCGAGCTCGTCGCCCTTGGTGGTGCATCGCGCGATGATCTCGCCTGATGGCGCGATGATGCAGCTGCCGCCGATATGATCGACGCCCTCCTCAACGCCGGCCTTGGCGACGCCGACCACGAAGGTGCCGTTCTGGTATGCGCCCGATTGCATCACCAGATGATTGTGGAACAGCGAGAGATCGTCGTGCTCCGGCGCCGGCGGATTGTGCACCGGCGTGTTGTAGCCGATCATCACCATCTCGACGCCCTGCAGGCCCATCACCCGGTAGGTCTCGCTCCAGCGGCGATCGTTGCAGATGGCCATTCCCATCCTACCGCCGAAGGCGGTGGTGACGCCGAAGCCGGAGCCGGGCTCGAAATAGCGCTTCTCCAGATGCTGAAACTTGCGCCAGGGCTCATGCTCGGCATGACCGGGCAGATGGACCTTGCGGTACTTCGCAAGCGTCGCGCCGCTTTTGTCGACGAGGATCGACGTGTTGTAGCGATGGACGCGACCGGCCTCGACCGCGAGCTCCGCATAGCCGAGACAAAAGCCGATGCCGCTCTCGCGCGCGAGATCGAACAGCGCTTGCGTCTCCGGCCCCGGCATCTCGCGTTCAAAGAAGCTGTCGATCTCGGACTGATCCTCAAAATACCAGCGCGGAAAGAACGTGGTCAGCGCGAGCTCGGGATAGACGATCAGATCGCAGCCATTGGCCTTGGCCTGGCGCATCAACGCCATCAGCCGCGCCACGACCTCGGTCCGAGTCTCGCGTCTGGCGATCGGACCAAGCTGGCCGGCTGCAACGGTCAAAAATCTCGCCACGCGTTTGCCCTCATTCGCTCACCGGTTTTCCCGAGCCCCGCCGCAAATATCCAGTCGCGCATATCCAGCCGGGCTCCTCCAGCCGGGCGTATGCACATTCCGCGCCTGTTCGATCTGACGCGGCAAGGAATTTCGGCGCAATCAGGCATTCCAGCAACTTTCGTTGCCTATCTGCAACGGTTCCCAACGATCTAAGACCGGACAAAAGAAACGCCCATTGCGGCCACGAACCCTGCTCACAACACCGTGAGACAAGTCAGGGGAATGACGATGCGTGCACAACGCGTTTGGAACGTGAATGGAGCCGCCAGCATCGGGCAGCTTCAATCCAAATTGGACGATCTGAACAAGCGGCTCAGCCAGCTCGAGAGCCAGCATCCCGAAAGCTGGAAGGTGGAAGAGCTGAAAGCGAGCGCGCTCAGCCTGTCCAGGGAGATCGACGATATCCGCTGCGCCGAGGCGACGGCGGCGTTGCGGGAATTGCTGCGGAAGTAACCGCCCCGGCGCGCAGGACAAATTCGGCACAGCGCGCGGAACCAACGCTCCGCCCCGCCATTTGCATGGGGAAGCATGGAGCAAAATCATGTCCAGGCATCTGACGCGAGCCCATTTCGCGCGTGGCGTGGCCGGCGCGGTTTCCACGCTGGTGCTGTGCGCGACGGCGGCCTTCACCATCGCGCGCCACTTCGCGCTGTGAGGATTTTTGCATGATATCCGAACCCGAGGAGTCGGTGAGGCTGCAAGGTTTTGGCGAGATGACGCTGCGCACGGCGGTCGCAACCGTGATGCTGCTCGCGCCGCGCGAGCGCGCGGAGGCCGCGATCTTCCGCGTGCGTGACGGCGCGCGTCTGGCCTCAAGCGAGATCGCCGAGCTCGCGTCACAGTGGGGCATCGCGCCGACGGCCCGGATCAGGTCGCCAGGGCTCGTCCCCGAGCAGCACTGGTCCGACATCGTTCGCGGCATGGTGCGCGAGGCCCCGCTGCCATCGCTGATGGTGGCGTTTCTGCTGGGCGTGCTGGTGGCGCGGCGGTAGGCCTCTGACCTGGCTCGCGACGCCGGAGCGCGGGTGCCGGCAAGTGGCAAGCCATGCTGCTCCGGCAGCCCCCTCTGCCCAGCCAAATCGGCCGTGGACCCGCCTTCAAAATCGTTGCAAAAAGGGCCCCGGAGGCGCTGGCGGCCGGTCCGCCAAGCCTTTGAAAAACGCCAACTTTTGGAAGAATGGTCGGAGTGGCAGGATTCGAACCTGCGACCCCTGCGTCCCGAACGCAGTGCTCTACCGGGCTGAGCCACACTCCGACAAGAGGCCGGCTTATAGCGTCGGGTTTGGCGCACCGCAAGCGGCCGGTAAGAGGAATTTTGTCCCTGTGAAAACGGGTCTTGAAACGCTGATTTTGCCGGCCGGCGAGGCCGGTGCACAAGCCGCCGCCCGGCGGCTTGCCGCCGGCGGGCTGGTCGCGTTTCCGACCGAGACGGTCTATGGGCTCGGCGCCGACGCCGCCAATGCCACGGCGGTCGCTCACATCTACAGCGCCAAGGGCCGGCCGGCATTCAATCCGCTGATCGCCCATGTCCCCGACCTCGCGGCGGCACGGCGGATCGGCCGGTTCGATGCGCGCGCGATCAGGCTTGCGGAGGCGTTCTGGCCGGGACCGCTGACGCTGGTGGTGCCGAAGACCGAGCACTGCCCCGTGGCCGATCTGGCCACCGCCGGCCTCGACACCGTCGCGATCCGCATTCCCGCCCATCCGGTGGCGGAAGCCATCCTGCGCGCCTTTGGCGGCGCGGTGGTGGCACCGTCCGCAAATATCTCCGGTCACGTCTCGCCGACGCTGGCGGCCCATGTCGAGAGCGATCTTGCGGGACGGATCGACCTGATCATCGACGGCGGGCCTGTTGCGGTCGGCGTCGAATCGACGATTGTTGGCTGCTTTGAGGCGCCGATGCTGCTCCGCCCCGGTGGACTCTCGCGCGAGAGGATCGAGGCCGTGCTCGGCGCGCCGCTGGCGCGGCCGCCTGTGGAGGCCGACAGCGACGACAGCCAGCCGCTGGCGCCGGGCATGCTGGCCTCGCATTACGCGCCGCGCGCGACGGTGCGGCTTCACGCACGAGACGTGGCGCCCGGCGAGGCGCTGCTGGCATTTGGCCCCGCGCGCCTGCCTGGTATGGAGGCTGCTGCTGCAGTCATGAATTTGTCGTCCACCGCTGATCTCGATGAAGCCGCGGCCAATCTGTTCGGCTATCTTCGCAGCCTAGATGCGAAGGCGCCGAAGGCGATTGCCGTGATGCCGATTCCGGAAGAAGGCTTGGGCGAAGCGATCAATGACCGGCTGCGGCGCGCGGCAGTTGCGCGCTAGAACGCGGAATGAAAGAAGACGAAATGAACATCAACCAATCCGCCACTCCACCGCTTGCGCCCGAGCTGATCGACCAATTTCGCAAGATCGTCGGGGATCGTCATGCCATCACCGATCCCAGTGATATCGAGGCCTACGTCACCGAGGAGCGCAACCTGTTCCACGGCCGCTCGCCGCTGGTGCTGCGCCCGGGCTCGACGGCGGAAGTGTCCGCGATCTGCAAGCTCGCCTCCGAGCACAGAATCGCGCTGGTGCCGCAGGGCGGCAATACCGGGCTGGTCGGCGGGCAGACGCCGCACAACGGCGAGGTCGTGGTGTCGCTGCGGCGGCTGGACAAGATCCGTGAGGTCGACACCGCCTCCAACACCATGACATGTGAGGCCGGCGTGATCTTGCAGATCGCGCAAGCGAAGGCCGCCGATTTCGAGCGCCTGTTTCCGCTGTCGCTGGGCGCGGAAGGCAGCTGCACCATCGGCGGCAATCTCTCGACCAATGCCGGCGGCACCGCCGCGCTCGCCTATGGCGTCGCGCGCGAGATGGCGCTGGGGCTTGAGGTCGTGCTCGCCGACGGGCGCGTGCTCAACGTGCTCTCGAAGCTGAAGAAGGACAATACCGGCTACAATCTGCACAATCTGTTCATCGGCGCGGAAGGCACGCTCGGCATCATCACCGCGGCGACGCTAAAACTGTTTCCGAAGCCGCGGGCGATCGAGACCGCCTATGTCGGGCTGAAATCGCCGGCGACAGCGCTCAAGCTTTTGACGATCGCGCAGAGCGAGGCCGCGAATGCGCTGACGAGCTTTGAGCTGCTGTCGGAGATGGCGGTCGATTTCTCGGTCCGCCACGGCATCGACGTGCGCGATCCTCTCGCAGAGAAGCACCCCTGGTACGTGCTGATGGAATTGTCCTCGCCGAGCGACGACGCCCGCACGCCGCTGGAGACGATCCTCGGCCGCGCCATGGAAGAGGAGATCGTCGACGACGCCGTGATCGCGGCCAACCTGACCCAACGCAACGCCTTCTGGAAACTGCGCGAGGAGATGTCGGCGGCACAGAAACCGGAGGGCGGCTCGATCAAGCACGACATCTCCGTTCCCGTCGCCGCGGTGCCTGATTTCATCGAGCAAGCCAATGCCGCGGTGGTCAAGCTGATCCCCGGCGCGCGGCCGGTGCCGTTCGGCCATCTCGGCGACGGCAATCTGCATTACAATGTCAGCCAGCCCATCGGCGCCAACACCGCTGACTTTCTCGCGCGCTGGCATGAGATGAACGCCGTGGTGTTCGAGATCGTGCTGCGCATGGGCGGCTCGATCTCGGCCGAGCACGGCATTGGCGTGCTCAAGCGTGACGAGCTGCCCGAGGTGAAAGACAAGACCGCGATCGAGCTGATGAGGTCGATCAAGGCGATGCTCGATCCGCTGGGCATCATGAATCCGGGCAAGGTACTGTAGGCATGTCCGCTCTCAAGATCGATCCGATCGACGATAGCAATGTCGAGCCGGTGGTGGCGCTGTGGCAGCGCTGCGGCCTGACGCGCCCCTGGAACGATCCGCATGCCGATATCGCGCTGGCGCGGCGGCGAGAAAACTCGACGGTGCTCGTTGGCCGCGACGCCGGCGCGATCGTGGCGACCGTCATGGTTGGCCATGACGGCCATCGCGGCTGGGTCTATTACGTCGCGGTCGATCCTGACGCACGCAAGCGCGGCTATGGCCGCGCCATCATGACGGCGGCCGAGGACTGGCTGCGCGCGGCCGGCATCGCAAAGCTCCAGCTCCTGGTCCGCCGCGAGAATGCGCAGGCGAGTGCGTTCTACCAATCGCTGGCGTTCGAGGAATCGACGTCGATGATGTTCCAGAAGTGGCTCGACGGCCGCGAACACTGAAAGGCAATCATGACTATTTCCGACCGCGTCCGCATCAAGGACGTCCGCGTGCTCTCGGACGGCTGGACCACGCTGAAGAGCACCACGTTCGATTACCGGCGCGCCAATGGCGAATGGCAGACACAGAAGCGCGAGACCTATGAGCGCGACAACGCCGCCGCCATCCTGCCTTACAATCGCGCGCAACGTAGCGTGATCCTGGTGCGCCAATTCCGCCTGCCGGCCTTCATTCGCGGCCATGATGATCTGCTGATCGAAGCGGCCGCCGGCGTGCTTGACAATGCCGAGCCCGAAGCCCGCATCCGCGCCGAGGCCGAGGAAGAAACCGGCTATCGCCTGCACCACGTGGAAAAGGTGTTCGAAGCCTTCATGAGCCCTGGTGCCATCACCGAGAAGCTGCATTTCTTCGTCGCCGAGTACGAGCCGCATATGCGGGTCAGCGACGGCGGCGGCATCGAGCATGAGGGCGAGGACATCGAGGTGCTGGAGCTCGGCATCGATGAGGCGCTGGCGATGATCGCAGACGGCAGGATCATCGACGGCAAGGCGATCATGCTGCTGCAATACGCGGCACTGAATATTTTTCGGTAGGTGCGCTATTCACCTCGCTCCGCTTGAGCAACCCGAAAACTACCTCTAGTCTGGCGCCAACGAAGAACCAGGAGACGCGCCCATGTCCGCTCCGCGCGACGATGAATTCGGCTTTGCGCCCGATTACGATTCCCCGATCCCCTATATGCAGCGCACGCGGGATTATTACAGCGCGATCGGCTACACCACGCCATATCGCTGGGCGCATTACACCACAGCGCCGCTCCAGAAGCTGAAGAAGCCGCTGGCGCAGTCGCGTGTCACCATCATCACCACGGCGGCGCCCTTTGATCCCGCCAAGGGCGACCAGGGGCCCGGCGCGGCCTATAATGGCAGCGCGAAGTTTTACCAGGTCTATGACGGTGACACGTCGAAGCAGCACGACCTGCGCATCTCCCATATCGGCTACGACCGCAAGCACACCACGGCGACGGACAACGGCACCTGGTTTCCACTGCCGCAATTGTTGAAGGCGCAAGCCGCCGGCCGCATCGGCGAGGTGAGCCCGCGCTTTTTTGGCGCGCCGACCAATCGCAGCCATCGCGTCACGCTCGACACCGACGCGCCGGAGATCCTGGCGCGCTGCCTCGCTGATGCGGTCGACGTCGCGGTGCTGGTGCCGAACTGCCCGGTCTGCCACCAGACCACCGCGCTGGTGGCGCGGCATCTCGAGGCCAATGGCATTGCGACCGTGATCATGGGCTGTGCCAAGGACATCATCGAGCACGCGGCCGTGCCGCGCTTTCTGTTCAGCGACTTCCCGCTCGGCAACTCCGCCGGCATGCCGCATGACGTCGGCTCGCAGGCACAGACGCTGGAGCTGGCGCTTACGCTGCTGGAGGCCGCGAGCGGGCCGCAAACCACGATGCAGTCGCCGCTGCGCTGGAGCGAGGACGCCTCCTGGAAGCTCGACTACAACAACGTCGCGCAGCTGTCACCGGAGGAGCTGGCGCGCCGCCGCGCCGAATTCGACAAGCAGAAGGAGATCGCGCGCGGCAACCGCGCCGCCTGACGTCTTCCAATAACAATAACCATCTGGAGAGAGACGTGACGCGACCGTTCGAGGGCGTGAAGATCCTGGATTTCACGCAAGTGCTGGCCGGGCCCTATGCGAGCTACCAGCTCGCGCTGCTGGGCGCCGACGTCATCAAGGTCGAGCGGCGCGAGGGCGAGGACATGCGCCGCACGCCGCTGTCCCGCGAATGGGCCGAGCGCGGGCTTGCCCCGGCGTTCCAGGCCATCAACGGCAACAAGCGCAGCCTGACGCTCGACTTGCAAAAGCCTGACGCGATCGCGATCGTGAGGAAGCTTGCCGCCACAGTCGACGTCGTCATGGAAAACTTCCGCCCGGGCGTGATGGACAAGCTCGGCATCGGCTACGAGGCGCTGTCGGCGATCAATCCAAAACTGATCTATTGCGCGGTGTCAGGCTTCGGCCAGACCGGCCCGGATCGTCTGCGGCCCGGCTATGACGGCAAGATGCAGGCGCTGTCGGGCATCATGGCGATCACCGGCCACCCCTCGACGGGCCCGACGCGCGCCGGCTTTGCGGTGTGCGACGTGCTCTCGGGCGCAACGGCCGCATTTGCCGTGTCGAGCGCGCTGTACCAGCGCGACCGCACCGGCAAGGGCCAGCTCGTCGACGTCTCCATGCTGGAGGCGACGCTGGCGTTTCTGTCGGGGCAAATCGCGGACTGGTCGGTCGCCGGCCATCGCCAGCAGCTTTCCGGCAACCAGGCGGTCAGCCGCAAGACCACCGCGAACCTTTTCAAGGCGGGCGACGGCTACATCCTGCTCGCAGTCAATAATGAGAAGCAGTACCGCGCGCTGATGAGCACGCTCGGCCGCGAGGATACGTTGAGCGATCCGCGCTTTGCCGACTGGTTTTCCCGCAACGAGAACGAACCGGCACTGCGGGCCATCATCGAAGAGGCGCTGGCGGCAAAACCCGCGCGCGAATGGGAGACGATCCTCGAGGATGCCGGCGCACCCTGCGCCAGCATCTGGAAGATCGAGGAGGTGATCGACCACCCGCAGATCAAGGCGCGCGGCGCGATCCAGGAGCTGGACACGCCCTATGGCCGCCTGCGCTTTGCCGGCAGCGGCTTCAAGCTCGCCCATGGCGGCGGCAAACTCGATCGGATGGCGCCGGAGCTCGGCGCGGATACGGATGCGGTGCTGGGCGAGCTCGGATTCGACGCGGCGGAGATCGCAGCGCTGAGGGCGCGGGAGATCGTGTAGAACTCCGCTGCCGTAGGGTGGGCAAAGGCGCCCTTGCGCCGTGCCCACGACCCCTCTCGGTCACGAAAAACGCGTGGGCACGCTTGCGCTTTGCCCACCCTACTGCATCGAGATCGACCGCACGCGCCTGCGAACCAAGTTAGATCGCCTTCGCCGCGATCTTGGCGGCGGCGAGAATCTCGCGCCTGACGGCATCGTCCTTCACTGCGCGGGCCATGTCGGCCGCGCCCGTCAGGATCGCCAGCAGTGCCAGCGCGCGCTGCCGCGCATGCGTGCCGCGAAAACCTTGTGCAACGAGGTCCGCGAGACGCTCCAGCTCACCCTGGTAGACGGCGCGCGTGGCCGCGTCCGCGCGCGCGACATCGGAGGAAAAGCTCGGCAGCGCGCAGGCTTCATCGAGACCGACCTCCATCCGCTCACCCAGATAGAAATCGATGAAAGGATCACGCCAGCCGCTGCCATATTGCGCCTGAAACTGGGCGATGCCTCCGCGCAGGAAGGCGAGCCCGTCCGCGACCGCGAGCCGGAACGCATCCGCCTTGGACTCGAAATGGGCGTAGAACGCCCCCGACGTGAGGCCCGCGCCCTTTGCGAGCGCGTCCACGCCGGCGCCGCCGAATCCACCGGTGCGGAAGCCGCGCCCGACCGCGTCCGCCAGCCGCGTGCGTGCGTCTCCATCGCTCTTCTTCCGTCGTGCCATCGCCGTCACCTCTCAATAGCGATCGTTATATTAGGCTTGACGAGATAACGATCGTTATGTTTTATATAACGACCGTTATCTGACGGTTCAAAGGGAGACCTCTTTATGCCTATCCAGATCATCGTTCCCGAAGGCGCGCTGACGCCATCAGGGGAAGCCGAGGCGTTCGGCAAGCTGACCGAACTGCTGCTGCGCCTGCACGGCCTCACCGGCAACCGCTTCATGACGCCGAACGTCATCGGCGAGGTGACCGTGGTGCCGAAGCGGCGCACCTATTCCGGCGGCAAGCCCGCGGACATCGCCGTGTTCGAGCTCAAGGTGCCGTCCTTCGTGCTGCCGACGCAGGAGCTGAAGGACGCCTGGATCTCCGAGGGAACTGCCATCATCGAGAAGGCCGCCGAGGGACGCATCAAGCGCGAGCACATCTTCGCCAATGTCAGCTACGCCGTGGATGGCGGCTGGGGCATCGGCGGCGAGGCGTTCAGCAATGCCGCGCTCGGATCGGCGGTCGCTGCGGCTTGAAGCGAGCGAGTACAGGTTTTGTAGGGTGGGTCAGCCGAAGGCGTAACCCACCATGATTCCGCGCACGCCGAACGAAGTTGGTGGGTTACGCTGCGCTAACCCACCCACGGCACCGTCGCCTAGAACAACGAGCCCTGCCCGTCATCTGATGACGCAGCAGCGACCTTCCTCACGACCTTCTTCGGCTTCGCCGCCTCCGCTTCTGCCGCCATCTCCTCCGCGCTGATCGGCAACGGCAGCTGCTCGTCGTCATTGGCGACGCGGTTGACGCGGGTGGAGACCGGGTGCCAGGCGAATTCGCCAACGCGTGGCGCCGTCATCAGCGGCAGGATCGCGTCGATCTCGTCACCGCGGCAATCGAGCCAGCGCTCGAAATCGCGCGGGCTGATGGTGACGGGCACGCGATCATGTAGCGCGGCCAAATCTTCGCCGGCGGCGGCCGTCACGATCGCGACCGTGTCGAGCTCCTCACCGTTCGGCCCGAGCCAGGTCTCGAACACGGCGGCGAAACCGAGCGGCGCACCGTCGGCGTGATGGATGAAAAACGGCTGCTTGCGGCCGCCCTCCGCTTTCCATTCGTAATAGCCATCAGCCGGGATCAGGCCGCGGCGCCGGCGAATCGCCTTTTTGAACGCGGGCTTTTCCAGCACCGTCTCGGAGCGGGCGTTGATCAGAAGCGTAAAGCCCTTGGGATCCTTGACCCAGCCCGGCAGCAGGCCCCAGCGCATCAGGCGGAAATGGCGCGCCCCATTCTCGACCAGGACGACCGGAACAGGTTGCGTCGGGGCGACATTGTACCGGGGAGGGAAATTCGGCTGCTCGATATAGCCAAACAGTTGCCGCAAGGCCGCTGGGGCCGAAGTTATGACAAAGCGTCCACACATCCTTGCGCCAATATAGGGTCCGTTGATGTCCTTTTAACCCCGAACGTTAACACTGCGGCCGATGAGCTCAATGGCCTCCCAACCCGCGATGCGCGCACAGACGGGCCCCGAGGCCGTGGCCTGGGCCGAACGGCTGCGCCTGGCCAATATCAACCCGCGGACCGGGCTTGCCACCGACTATCTCAACCATTTCAATGAAGCCGTGATGCTCCTGGAGATGATCCCGGACATGCCTGAATGCGCCGAGGATTTTCTGACCTGGTCGCCGCTGTCCTATGCCGAGCATTTCACGGCGTCGAATTTCAAGGCGCGGGATCTCGCCATCGAGGCGTATGAGAAGGCCGAACCGTCCGTGCGCGCCCAGTTCGACCACATCACCGACACCATGACCTCGATCCTGACAGCAGTCGGCTCGGCCATGCGCGAGGTCGAGAAGGACTCAACCCGCGTTCGCCTGGCCGAGCAGGCGACCGCCTGGGTCAAGCCGCTGATCGCTGCCTGCGGCGGCATCATCAACGGCGGCGCGGAAGCCGACGTCGATACCATCATGGCGAACTAGGCCAAGTCTTGAAGATATGGCCACGCTCGTCCAGCCCACCCATCCCCAGATTGCCGTCAGCGCCGCGATTTTCCGCGAGGGCAAGGTGCTGCTGACCCGCCGCGCCCGGTCCCCCGCCAAGGGCTTCTATTCGCTGCCAGGCGGCCGGGTCGAATTCGGCGAATCGCTGCATCAGGCCGTGAAACGTGAGGTCGACGAGGAAACCGGGCTCGCCATCGAGATCGTCAGCCTTGCCGGCTGGCGCGAGGTGCTGCCGGCCGCACCCGGTGCCGGCCATTACCTGATCCTGTCCTTTGCCGCCCGCTGGCTGGCGCGGGAACCCACCCTGAACGACGAGCTCGACGATTTCCGGTGGATCGTCCCTGATACGCTTGGCAGCCTCAGCGACCTCAAGCTGACCGGGGGGCTGGAGGAGATCATCCAGTCCGCCGCGCGCCTGATCAGCCCCCGACCGCCCGCCTTGCGTCATCAGCTCTGAGGGGGCATACAGCCCGCCAATGTTCCCGCGATTTCTGGCCATTTTTGCCCTGATCCTCGCCTGCGCGTCCGTGCCCGCCCGGGCCCAGGACGTGGCAGCGCCGTTCGACGGCGATTTGCAGCGGCTGGCCGAGATCCTGGGCGGCCTGCATTATCTTCGCGGCATCTGCGGCGCCAACGAGGGCAACAAATGGCGGAGCGAGATGCAGGCGCTGATCGATGCCGAAACCCCCGCCGGCGAGCGGCGCACCCGCATGATCGCCGCCTTCAACCGCGGCTATAACGGCTTCCAGCAGACCTACCGAAGCTGCACGCCGGCGGCGACGGTGGCGATTCGTCGTTACATCGACGAAGGCTCGAAGATCTCGCGGGATCTGACGGCGCGCTACGCGAACTGAGTCCTCGATTCGTCGCGAACCCGGAATGACAGTGACTGGAACCCTGTCATCGACTTTGTTCACAGCCGTTAACCGTTCTTAAAGATGTGGCCTAGCGGTCGTTAATGTGCGTGCTACACCTCTCACACAGCGCATCGCCGTGGATCGCGCCCCAGCCCTGATCGAGTTTCATGAGCCAGCCGATTTCCTACGCCCCTGCCCGCGCGCCGCTGCCCGACCATGAGCAGAAGCAGGCCGCCCTGAGCTATCTGAACGAGGCCTGGGCCGAAGCGCGCCATGACGGCGTCGATGGCGATTGCCTGGCGCAAGCAAGCCTGTTCGCGGCGCTTGCCGAGCTCGTCGGCACCTATGGCGAGGACGCGGTAGCGAAATTCGTCGAGGGTTTTCCCGCCCGCATCCGCAATGGCGAGTTCTCGGTCAGCCTCGCCCGGCAGTAAGCTCCCGTTCGAACAGGACCCGGCCTCAAGGCAGGGTTTCATCAAGGCTCGATCTTGAGCGTCGCTTTCATGTTGGGATGATAGCGGCAGTAATAGTCGACCGTTCCCGCCTTCTTCAGAACTGACGTCGCCGACTTGTTCGGCGGCAGTGTCACGTCGAAATCGCCGTTCTGCGCGGTGGCGGTGTGGGCGAAGATGTCCTTGTTGATCCATGTGATGGTGTCGCCGACCTTCGCCGACACCTCAGCCGGTGAGATCACGAGATTCCCCATCGTGATCTCGATCGTTGCGGCCTTTGCAGGAACGGCCATCACCGCGAAAACAAGGGCAATCGAAGACAGTCGTCCCGACATCGTCGCACGCTCCCTATTTCAGTTCCGACGCGACGTGCTCGGCGTGCTGCTGATGGCCCTGAAAGATCTTCAGGCCGGTCTGCAGCAAGCTCTTCAATTCGGCATTGCTGGCGGATGGAATGAGCTGCGTCTCCAGCGCGCCATTGACCGTCTTGTGATAGGCAACCTCGTTGGCGACATAGGCCTTGTCGAAGGCAGCGCCATCCAGCTTGTCGAGCTCGGCCAGCTTGTCGCTTGCCTGCTTCGACAGTGCCTTGCTGGTGTCGTTATCTTCGGGCGTGACGTTCAGCTTCTTGACCAGCGCGAGCGCTTGCTTGTTGACCGCCTCGTGGTCGCGCAGCATGTCCTCGGCAAATGCCTTGACGTCTTTATTCTTGGCCTTCTTCCGCGCCTGCTTGGCCGCGTTGATGTCGATCACGCCCGCGGTGTAGGCGATATGGGCGATCTGCGGATCGGTGAGCTTTTCGGCGGCTCGCACAGCGTGCATCAGCACGGGGCTGGACAACAGAATGGTAGCGGCGATCGCCGCGCTCCAACGAATGAACATGGTCTGACACTCCTGTGCGGCCGGTTTGCCGGCGTTGCTTCACAGGAATTGGATGGGCGTTCTGCGCAAACGTTCCCAAAAGAATCAGCCGCCGATACCGAGGCGCTCGAGCACTGCCTCCGTCAGGTGCTCGCAGCGCCAGCCGGCGAACGGGAACGCGTCCATCATCACGGGACCGATCTCCTTCTCGACATTCTCGCGCAGCATGGTACGGGCGCGGTGCAGCCGCGTCTTCACGGTCTCGGGCTTCACGCCGAGCAGATCGGCGGTCTCCTCGATGGTCATGCCCTCCATGACGCGAGCGACGAAGACCATGCGGAAGACATCAGGCAATTCGTCGATGGCGCGCTCGACGACGCGCTGGATTTCACGTTGGGCCATGGTCCTTTCCGGATCGCCTGCGGGAGAAACGGGGAATTTGATGATCTGCGCCTCGAGCGCCTCTTCCGGCACTGCGCCGAGCTCGACATGCGGCCTGGCGCTACGCGCCCGGCCAAGGGCTTCGTTGATGGCGATGCGGGACAGCCAGGTCGACAGCGCGGACTCGCCCTTGAATCGATCGAGATGGGTGAAAGCGCGGACATAGGTCTCCTGCACCACGTCCTCGGCTTCGCTGTCGCTGCGCAGGATGCCGCGCGCGAGACGGTAAAGCCTGCGGTTATTGGCCTGCATGATCTCGCGGAGCGCGGCCTCGTCCCGGCTCCGCGCCCGGTCGATCAGCTCGGCTTCCAATAGCCTGAGGCCGGCGGACAGGCCGGCAGCGGTCCGTTGCATGGCGATCACCTGTCTCCGTTGGTTCCGGATATTGGATGCAAGCGGGCAGCAAAGGTTCCCGATTTCTTACCCTCTACTGGAGGGCAAGATTCACCCCTGATCCGTCTCAATCGGCAGCGACGCGTCCCTCGCCCATTCGCCCATGGAGGCATCATACAGCGTCAGCTTGTCGTAGCCGAGCTGCGTCAGCATCAATAGGTCGATCGTTGCCGAGATGCCGCCGCCGCAATAGAGGATCACGTTCTTGTCTGGCGTGACGCCGGCCGCGGTGAATTTGGCTTCGGCATCGGCGAGCGAGGTCAGCGTCTTGTCGGCATTGACGAGGGTTGCAGCCGACACGTTGACGCTGCCGGGCACGCGGCCGGGCCGGCCGTAGCGGCTCGGCTCGAGGCCTTTATGGAATTGCGGCCCGAGCGCATTGACGGTGACAGTCGCGGGATCGCCGATGTGCGCCTTCACAAAATTTTTGCCGACGAAGAAGCCGGCGCGCGGCGCGGCCTTGAAGGTCGTCGCCGGATAACCCTTCGGCGCACCTGTCTCGACCGGTTGCCCCTCGTCCTTCCATTTGTCAAAACCGCCGTCGAGCACGTGCGCATCGACGCCAAGGGACCGCAGCATCCACCAGAACCGCGTCGACCACATCATGGTGCCGACGCTGTAGAGCACGATCGTTTTGCCTGCGTCGGCGCCGTGGCGACCGAAGGCGGCTTCGAGCTGGGCAACCTCGGGCATCATGAAGAATTGCCGCGTGGAAGCATCCGAAAATTCGCCTTGCAGGTCGAGATAATCGGCACCCGGGACGTGGCCCGCGGCAAAGGTCTTGTCGCCGGGCACCGCGCGATAGGGCACGTCGCTGCCTGAGGGTGCGGGCTCCAGATAGGTCGTGCAGTCGTAGATGCGGAGGTTGGGGTCGCCGAGGATGGCGGCAAGTTGCTCGGTGGTGATGAGGGCGGTGGGTTGGGACATTGCGCTCTCCCAATCTAAACTGGCGCTTCGTGGCACACTGTCATTGCCCGCGAAAGCGGGCAATCCAGTATTCCAGAGGCCGCAGCCGTGTCAGACAACTATCGCCGCGGCGTACTGGATGCCCCGGACAGGCCGGGGCATGACAGCGGTGCAGGAAGCTAATCTTGCTCCTACTGCTTCAGCGTCTCCAGAAACCGCACCGCCTCGCCCTGCGACGGCGTCACGAGCTCGCCCTGCCACATCACGCGCTTGCCGCGGACGAACGTGCCGACGGGCCACCCCGTCACGCGGACGCCGTCATAGGGGGTCCAGCCGGCCTTCGACGCCACCCATTTGCTGGTGATGGTTTCGCTGCGCTTGAGGTCCACCACCGTGAAGTCGGCGTCGTAGCCGGCGGCGATGCGGCCCTTGCAAGCCATGTTGTAAAGGCGCGCCGGGCCGGCGCTGGTGAGATCGACGAAGCGCGCAAGAGAAAGCCGGCCGGCATTGACATGATCGAGCATCAGCGGCACCAGCGTCTGCACGCCGGTCATGCCGGAGGGCGAGGCCGGGTAGGTCTTCTGCTTTTCTTCCAGCGTATGCGGGGCGTGGTCGGAGCCGAGCACGTCGATGATGCCCTGCTCGATGCCGCGCCAGATGCCGGCGCGATGATCGGCTGATCGCACCGGCGGGTTCATCTGCGCCAGCGTGCCGAGCCGCTCGTAGCATTCGGGTGCGACCAGCGTCAGATGATGCGGCGTCGCCTCACAGGAGGCGACGTCCTTGTGGTCGCGCAGGAACTCGATCTCTTCCTTGGTCGAGATGTGCAGCACGTGGATGCGCTTTCCCGTCTCGTGCGCGAGCTTGACCAGGCGCTGCGTCGCCATCAGCGCCGCAGTCTCGTCGCGCCAGACCGGATGCGAGCGCGCATCGCCCTCGATGCGGAGCGACTTGCGGTCGTTGAGGCGGTACTCGTCCTCGGCATGGAACGCCGCACGGCGACGGATCACCTGGAAGATGCGGCGCAGGCTCTCGTCATCCTCCACCAGCAGCGCGCCGGTCGAGGAGCCGATGAACACCTTCACGCCGGCGCAGCCCGGGGCACGCTCGAGCACCGGCAGGTCCTGCACGTTCTCGCGGGTGCCGCCGATGAAGAAAGCAAAATCGCAATGCATGCGATGATGGGCACGCTTCACCTTGTCGGAGAAGGTGACCTCGGTCACCGTGAGCGGCGAGGTGTTCGGCATCTCGAACACGGCGGTGACGCCACCCATCACGGCGCTGCGCGAGCCCGATTCGAGATTTTCCTTGTGCTCCAGCCCGGGTTCACGGAAATGCACCTGCGTGTCCATCACGCCGGGCAGGATGTGCAGGCCCTTGCAGTCGATCACCTCCGCCGCCGAGCCCTGCGACAGCGGACCCAGCTCGGCGATGCGGCCATTGATGATACCGATATCGCGAACGCCTTCGCCGTCCTGGTTGACGACGGTGCCGCCCTTGAGGATCACATCGAATCGCTGGGTCATGGGGCCTCTCTCATCCCCAAGCGCAGGGCCCGAGGTCTTGTCGTTTATGCCTTGCGGGCTTACGTTCCGGAGCACCATGTCGCAAGAGATTTTCACATGAAATCAGCGTTTCTTCCCGACCGGGGCGTGATCAAGGTCGCGGGCGAGGACGCACGCAACTTCCTCAACGGCCTCATCACCACCGATGTCGACAAGCTCAAGCCGGGCCTGGGCCGATTCGGCGCGCTGCTGACGCCGCAGGGCAAGATCATCGTGGATTTCCTGATCACGGAAGCCCCTGGCGGCCATGGCGGCGGGTTCCTGATCGACTGCCCGAAGCCGCTGGCAGACACCCTCGCCACCAAGCTGAAATTCTACAAGCTGCGCGCCAAGGTCACGGTGGAGATCCTCGATCTCGGCGTGCTCGCGGCCTGGGAGGGCCAGCCTGCAACGCAACCGGACCTCGCCTTTGCCGACCCACGCAATGCCGAGCTCGGCACGCGCATCCTGATCCCCGAAGATCTCAAGCAGAAGCTCTCCGACCTGATCGGTGCGGAGCTGGTCGATGCCGGCGAATACGAGGCGCACCGGATCGCGGTGGGCGTGCCGCGCGGCGGGCTCGATTTCATGTACAGCGATGCGTTCCCGCACGAGACCAACATGGATCGCCTTTCCGGCGTCGATTTCGACAAGGGCTGCTATGTCGGCCAGGAGGTCGTCTCGCGCATGCAGCATCGCGGCACGGCACGCACCCGCAGCGTGAAGGTGCTGATCGAGGACTCCGCCCCGGAAGTCGGCGTCACTGTCATGGCCGGCGACAAATCCGTCGGCACCATGGGCTCATCGGCGAAGGGCAAGGGCATTGCGCTGGTGCGGATCGACCGCGTTGCCGATGCGCTCGATGCCGGCCAGCCGCTCACCGCTGGCGGGCTCGCCGTGAGGTTGGCAGAACCCGACGTCGTTCGCATTCCCGCAAAGCAGCCCATTGCATGAGCCGCGCTCCCCGCCTGCATCCCGACGGAAAGACCCGCTGCCCCTGGCCGGGCGAAGACCCGCTCTATGTCGCCTATCACGACACCGAATGGGGCGTGCCTGAATATGACGACCGTGCGCTCTATGAAAAGCTGATCCTCGACGGCTTTCAGGCCGGTCTGTCCTGGATCACGATCCTGCGCAAGCGCGACAATTTCCGCAAAGCCTTCGACGATTTCCAGCCGGAGAAGATCGCACGCTACACCGACAGGAAGGTGCATGCGCTGATGAACGATGTCGGCATCGTGCGGAACAAGGCCAAGATCGAAGGCACCATCCTGAGCGCGAAGGCGTACCTCGACATCATGGAGAAGGGCCCGGGCTTCTCCAAATTCCTCTGGGACTTCATGGACGGCCGGCCCAAGGTCAATAATTTCAAGACCACGGCAAGCGTCCCGGCGTCGACACCGCTGTCGATGCAGATCTCCAAGGAGCTGTCCTCGCGCGGCTTCAAATTCGTCGGCCCCACTATCGTCTATGCCTTCATGCAGGCGACCGGGATGGTCAACGACCATCTCGTCGACTGCCATTGCCACGCGACCTGCAGCAAGATGCAGCGCAAGCCGCGCCTCAAGACCAAATGACGGCCAGGAAGACCGCGCGCGCATCCGAATCCCGCGCCTGGCAGCGCATGCTGTCGGGCCGGCGGCTCGACCTGCTCGATCCCTCCCCGCTCGATGTCGAAATCGCCGACATCGCCCATGGGCTGGCGCGCGTTGCGCGCTGGAACGGACAGACCGTCGGCGCGCATATCTTCTCGGTCGCCCAGCACACCCTGCTGGTGGAGACCGTGCTGCGGCACGAGATGCCGCGCGCTGACCAGCGCATCCGGCTCGCCGCGCTGCTGCACGACGCCCCTGAATATGTCATCGGCGACATGATCTCGCCGTTCAAGGCGGTGCTCGACGGCCATTACAGGGCGGTGGAGAAGCGCCTGCTCGGCGCCATCCACATCCGCTTCGGCCTGCCGCCGGTGCTGCCCGAGGAGATCACGCTGGCGATCAAGGCCGCCGATCGCGGCGCGGCTTACCTCGAGGCGACCGAGCTTGCCGGCTTCAGCGAAAGCGAGGCGAAGCGGCTGTTCGGCAAGGATCCCGGCCTTTCCGACAATATCAGGCGCGACTATCTGACGCCCTGGACGGCGGCGCGGGCCGAGAAGCAGTTTCTGGAACGGTTTGGGGCGGTGTTCGCGTAGCATCATCCCTTCGTAGGGTAGGCAAAGCCACCGGGTCGCGCGAATGCGCGCCCGATGACAGGCTCCGCGTGCCCACCAAACCGAATGAGATGCGCAACTGCGAGGTGGTGGGCACGGCGCGATGCGCCTTTGCCCACCCTACGAGCGCTCGCTATAATCAATTAAAAGGTCCGCCATGATCCACGTCTGCTCGCTCGCTGCGCTTCCCGAAACCGTTCGCCGCACTGGGGCCAGCCATGTGCTGACCGTGATGGCCAATGTCGAGCAGGTGGCGCGGCCGGTGTCGGTGCTTCCGGCCAATCATCTCAAGGTGTCGATGGACGACATCACCGAGGAGATGGACGGCTTTGTCGCACCGTCGGAGGCGCATATCGAACAGGTGCTGAATTTCGTGCGCGGCTGGGATCGGGCTGCGCCGCTGGTGGTGCATTGCTATGCCGGCATCAGCCGCTCCACGGCGAGCGCGTTCGCCGCCGTCTGCGCGCTCAATCCTGATCGCGACGAGATCGAGATTGCGAAGAAGATCCGTGCGGCCTCCCCGATCGCCTCGCCGAACCGCCGCATCGTCAGCCTCGCCGACCGCGCGCTCGGCCGCAACGGCCGCATGCTGCGCGCCCTCGACGAGATGGGTCCGGGCGAGATGCTGGTCGAAGGCCGCCCCTTCGTGATCGAGCTCGAATGAGGCGGGAGTCGAATAGCAGCCGTGACGGGACTGGGCTCCCTCTCCCGCTTGCGGGAGAGGGTTGGGGAGAGGGTGTCTCCATAACGGGACAGTCCCCTAGAGGAGAAAACCCTCACCCGGCGCTACGCGCCGACCTCTCCCGCAAGCGGGAGAGGTTACAGCGAGTTCGCGGCGAGACCGCCCCAATCAATCGGCATACCTTCCTCACAACAGCCGCGACTTCAGCCGCATGAGTGACAAGCTGCTGACGCCGATCGAGATCGGCCTGACCGCCGCGATCGTCGCGATCGAGGACCACGAACCGCTGGTGTTGACCGCGCGCGGCGCCGACGGGCTCGCAGGGCTGCCGTTCGGTCCGTTCGATGCGCCAAGCCATCGCACCTTCGAGATCGGCCTGCGTGCCTGGGTCGAGGAACAGGCGGGCCTGCGGCTCGGCTATGTCGAGCAGCTCTACACGTTTGGCGATCGCGGCCGTCATGCCGAGGCCGGCCATACCGGCGCGCATATGGTGTCGATCGGCTATCTCGCGCTGACGCGCACCGCCGAGGGAGCTGCGCATGCCGCGAGCTTCGAGCCCTGGTATCGCTTCTTCCCTTGGGAAGACCGGCGCGAGGCACCGCCGGCGATCATCGCCCGTGACATCATCCCGGCGCTGACGGCATGGGCCGAGGAGGAGACGCCCGAGACGACGCGCGCATTGCCGCGCAAGGATCGCGTGCGGTTCTATTTCGGCCTCGACGGCGCGGCCTGGGACGAGGAGCGCGTGCTCGACCGCTACGAGCTGCTCTACGAGGCCGGCCTCGTCGAGGAAGCGCGGCGCGACGGCCGGCCCGCGGCGCTGGCGCGCAAGTCCCTGCCCGCGCTCGGCACGTCCATGCGCTTCGACCACCGCCGGATTCTTGCCACCGCGATCGCCAGGCTGCGGGCAAAGCTGAAGTATCGCCCCGTGGTGTTTGAACTTTTGCCCGCCGAGTTCACACTCACGGAGTTGCAGTATACGGTGGAGGCGATCTCCGGCCGGCACCTGCACAAGCAGAATTTTCGTCGTCTGGTCGAAACCGAGGCGCTGGTCGAACCAACCGGCGTGATGTCGACACAGACGGGCGGAAGACCGGCGGCGCTCTATCGCTTCCGCCGCGACGTGCTCCAGGAACGGCCGGCGCCAGGCTTGCGCGTACGCTCCCGGCGCTAGATCAAGGATTGCTGTCGGCCCCTGCCCGCCGATTGCCAGGAGACCCCATGTTCGACGCCCCGTTCGACGTCTTTGCCGTGATGATTGCAATCGCCGCGTTCCTGATCGCGCTGAAAGCGTCGAACCAGGCGGCCGAGCTGCGCCGTCGGCTGGGCTCGCTGGAGGCAGCAATGCAGGCGCAGCGGCAGATCCAGCCGCCACCGCTGCCCGTGCAGGAGCAGGCGAGCGCGCCTGCGACAAGTGCGGCGGAGCCGCCGCCGCTTGCGCCGGAAGCCGAGACGGGGCCGCCGCTCGTCACCGAAGAGGCTGCGCCGCCGCCGCTCGAAGCAAGTCCTGAAGCCAGCCCCGCAGCCGGCGCGCCGCCGCCGCTGCCCGCGCCCGCCCCGGGCTTGGAGGAACGGCTCGGCACCCGGTGGGTGGTGTGGATCGGCGGCCTGGCGCTCGCGCTCGGCGGCTTCTTCATGGTGCGCTATTCGATCGAGGCCGGCCTTGTCGGCCCCGGCGTGCGGGTATTCCTGGGCGGATTGTTCGCGGCCGCGCTGCTGGGTGCCGGCGAATGGACGCGGCGCAAGGAGAGCATTTCGAGCATTGCAGCGCTGCCGATCGCCAACATCCCCGCGATCCTCACCGCGGCTGGAACGGCGGTGGCGTTCGCGACCGTCTATGCGGCCTATGCGCTCTATGGCTTCCTCGTGCCGGCCACCGCTTTCGTGCTGCTCGGTATCGTGGCGATGGCCACGCTCGCGGCAGCATTGCTGCACGGTCCGGCGCTCGCGGGCCTCGGCGTCGTCGGCGCCTTCGCAACGCCAGTGCTGGTCTCCAGCGGCAAGCCGGACTATTGGGCGCTGTACATCTATCTTGCCATCGTCACCGCCGCGAGCTTTGGCCTCGCCCGCATCAGGCTATGGCGCTGGCTCGCGGTGACGACGATCGTCTTCGCCGTGCTCTGGATTTTCCCGGGCCTCGATACCGGTGACCTGCACGTCGCGCCGCATGCGTTCCACGTGATGTCAGGCTTCGTGCTCGCAGCACTGCTCGTGGTCTGCGGCTTCATGTTCGGCCCTGATATCGAAGCCGGACAGATCGAGCCGGTCTCCTCGAGCGCGCTCGGTGCCTATTTGTTCGGCGCGATGTTGATCGTGTTGTCGAGCGCGCATGCTGACCTCGCGCTTATCGCCTACACATTGCTCGTTGCGGCCACGCTGTTCGTCACCTGGCGCGCAGAGGCCGCCGTCGGCGCGCTGGGCGCTGCGGCCGCAACGGTGTTCATCGTGTTCGCCGAATGGGCGGTACGCGCCAATCCTGACATGCTGGTGCTGCCGGGCGGCCCGATGCCCGGTATCACGCCGAACGCGACCGACAGCGCGGTGACGCAACATCTGGTGATGGCCGCGATCTTCGCCGCCAGCTTCGGCGTCGCCGGCTTCTTCGCGCAAGGCCGCTCGCATTCGGCAATCATTCCCGTGGTGTGGTCGGCAGCAGGTGTCGCGACGCCAATCGCGATCCTCATCGCGCTCTACGCCCGCATCGCCCATCTCGACCGCTCGATCCCGTTCGCGATCCTCGCCGTGCTGCTGGCAGCTGCCTTCGGGGCTGCGACGGAACTACTGACCCGCCGGGAAACCCGGCCGGGCCTTGCGATTTCGACGGCGCTGTTCGCGACCGGCACGCTCGGCGCGCTCGCGCTGGCGCTGACCTTCGCGCTGGAGAAGGGCTGGCTCACCATCGCGCTGGCGTTGATGTCGCTCGGCACCGCCTGGATTGCGCTGCAGCGGCCGATCCCGTTCCTGCGTTGGCTCGCCGCGATCTTCGCCGGCATCGTCACCGCGCGCATCCTCTATGATCCGCGCATCGTCGGCGATGCCGTCGGCACCACGCCGGTCTTCAACTGGCTGCTGTGGGGCTATGGCCTGCCGGCCGCCTCGTTCTGGGCCGCGAGCCACTACCTGCGCCGCAGGGGCGACGATGCGCCGCTGCGCATGGTGGAAGCGGCCGCGATCCTGTTCACCACGCTGCTCGCCTTCATGGAGGTGCGCCACTTCGCGACCGGCGGAGACATGATCGCATCGCCCTCGCTGTTAGAGGCCGCCCTTCAGGTCTGCGTGGCGCTGGCGATGGCGATCGGACTGGAGCGGTTGCGGCTGCGCAGCCAATCTATCGTGCACAATGTCGGCGCCATCGTGCTGACGGCGATCGCCGGCTGCATCAGCGTGTTCGGCCTGCTGTTCCTGGAGAATCCGCTGCTGTGGCACATTGATGTCGGCGGCGCCGTGTTCAACCTGCTGCTGCTCGGTTATGCGCTGCCCGCGGTGCTGATGCTGCTGCTCGCCTACGCGGTCGTCGGCGCGCGGGGCAAGATCTATGCGAACACGCTCGCGGGGGCCGCGCTGGTGTTTGCGCTTGTCTATCTGACGCTGGAGATCCGCCGCTTCTATCACGGCCCGTTCCTGACCAGCGGCGAGACCACGGGAGCCGAGCAATACACCTATTCGATCGGCTGGCTCGCCTTCGGCGTGGTGCTGCTCGGCATCGGCATTCTCGCCAACTCGGAACGGGCGCGGCTGGCGTCCGCCGCCGTCATCGCGCTGACGATCCTGAAGGCCTTCGTCATCGACATGTCGACGCTGACGGGCGTCTACCGTGCGCTGTCGTTCATGGGCCTCGGCATCGTGCTGGTCGCGATCGGCTGGCTCTACCAGCGCATCCTGTTCCGGCGACAGGCAATGCCACCGCCGGCTCCGCAGGCGAGCACATAACGGAGGTCGAGGTCTTCACCTCTCCCTACGGGAGAGGTGAAGACAGCTTCGACCTTTTTTTTAAGCGGCGCGGACCGACTCCAGGAACTGCGCGACCTCGACCCTGAGACGTGTGCTGTCGGTCGCGAGCGACTTCGCCGCCGACAGTACTTCGGCTGAGGCCGAGCCGGTCTCGATCGCCCCGCGCTGCACATCCGTGATGTTCGAGGAGACCTCCTGGGTGCCAACCGAGGCCTGCTGAACGTTGCGCGAGATCTCCTGCGTCGCCGCGCCCTGCTCCTCGATCGCGGCGGCAATCGCCGCCGACACTTCCGACAGCCGCTCGATGGTGCCGCCAATTTCCTGGATGGCGCTGACGGATTCCTGCGTTGCGGCCTGGATACCTGCGACCTGCGCCCCGATCTCGCCGGTCGCCTTCGCGGTTTGCTCGGCCAGCGCCTTCACCTCGGAGGCGACGACGGCAAAGCCGCGGCCGGCCTCGCCCGCGCGCGCCGCCTCGATGGTGGCGTTCAGCGCCAGCAGATTGGTCTGGCCCGCGATGGTGTTGATCAGCTCGACCACGTCGCCGATGCGGGCGGCCGCCTGCGACAGCTCGTTGACGCGCTCGTTGGTCCGCGACGCCTGCTCGACGGCCTCCGCCGCCATCCGCGCCGAGTCCTGCACGCGGCGGCTGATCTCGGTGATGGAGGATGACAGCTCCTCGGAAGCGGATGCTACAGCCTGCACGTTGGTGGATGCTTCTTCGGATGCCGCGGCGACGACGGTCGCCAGTTCCTGCCCGCGCTGGGCGGTGTTGGTCAGCGTCGAAGCGGAGGCTTCGAGCTCGGTCGACGCCGACGACACGGTCCCAACGACCTCGCCGATCATGGCTTCGAACTTGCGGGTGATGGCGTCAACGCGGCGGCCACGCTCGATCTTGGCCTCGGCGTCGAGCCTCGCGGCCTCGTCCGCCGCGCGCTTGGCGATCAGCGCCTCCTTGAAGATCTGCAGCGCGTCCGCCATCGATCCGATCTCGGTCTTCTCGCCGCGGTGCGGCACCTCGGCCGAGAGGTCGCCCTCACCGAGCGACTGCATCGGCTTGATGATCGAGGCAATGCCGCGCGACACGTCGCGCACGAGATAATAGGCCGCGCCGATCGCGATCGCGACCGAGGCAATGATGATGCCGACCAGCACGCGGAAGATGGTGGCGTAGCTGTCGGCCGCCTGCTTCGTTTCCAGCTCGGCGCCGTGATTGTTCAGCTCAATGCCCTTCTGAAGCAGCGGATCGGCCGCCTGGGCCATCTTCGCGACCTTGGTCTGCAACATCTCGTTGGCCTCAGTCGGGAACTTGCCCGGGCTCTTGCGCGACAGCGCCATCACGTCCTGCACGCCGTTCAGATACTCGCCCCACGCCGTGGTCCATTGCCCGTAAATGGCGCGCTCCTCGGCTGATGTGATCAGCGGCTCATAGATCTTTCGGGTCTTCTCGATGCGCTCACGCAGCGAGGCGAGACGCTTCTCGGCCGCCTCCTTGCCTTCTACGCTGTCCTGCATCAAGTGCAGGCGCAGCGCGACGCGCAGCTCGTTGATGTCGGCCCGCATCGAACCCAGCGCACGGACGCTCGGCAGCCAGCTCTCCGCGATCTCGACGGTATGGGAGTTGATGTTCTGCATTGTGCCGATGGCCACGACGCCGACGCCGGCAAGCGACAGCACGAGGACCGACAGAACGGTCAGAAGCTTGAAGACGATCGACAATTTCGACATCATGACAAATCCCGATGAGACCTAAACCCACACGTCATCTGCGCCACGACCGTCACGGCGGACGGCAGGACGGAGTCATTCCATCAATGCTGGCTGGTTCCTACCCGGCAAGATTGCGCACATAGTTGCAAGTAGCCGTTAACAGAGGCCTACGTGAAACTACGGATGTGACAATGCGGCCGTTATTTCTTCTACAACCATTTGTTGCAGCAACGCGAACATCCCGTCGCGCGACTTTGCTCCGCTGCAGCCGATGCAACCCTGAATGCAAACGACCGCAGCGACCGCTACGTCGTTGATCGAGAGGGCCGCGCCGACCTTGTTCAGGCCGCGCGAACGCTCCCTAAGAACTTACCGACCTCGAGCTTGAGACGGTTGCTGTCGCCACACAGCGACTGCGCCGCCGACAGCACCTGCGCGGAGGCTGAGCCGGTCTTGCTCGCGCCGCGGTGCACCTGGGTGATGTTCGCCGATACCTGATGGGTGCCTTCAGCCGCCTGCTGCACGTTGCGGGAGATCTCCTGCGTCGCGGCGCCCTGCTCCTCGACGGCGGCCGCGATGGTCGAGGAGATCTCCGACAGTTTCTCGATCGTGTCGCTGATCTCCTTGATCGCGCCGACCGAATGCTCGGTCGCCGCCTGGATGCCGGCGATCTGCTGGCCGATCTCGCCGGTCGCCTTCGCGGTCTGCTCGGCCAGCGCCTTCACCTCGGACGCGACCACCGCAAAGCCGCGGCCGGCCTCGCCGGCGCGTGCGGCCTCGATCGTCGCATTGAGCGCCAGGAGGTTGGTCTGGCCCGCGATGGTGTTGATCAGCTCGACCACGTCGCCGATGCGCGTCGCGGCCTTGGAGAGCTCGCCGACACGATCGGTCGTGGTGCGGGCCTGGCCGACGGCCTCGCTCGCCACCCGCGCCGATTCCTGCACCTGGCGGCTGATCTCGGTGATCGAGGACGACAGCTCCTCGGTTGCGGAAGCCACCGACTGGACGTTGGTGGACGCTTCCTCGGAGGCCGAGGCCACGACGGTCGCGAGCTGCTGCGCATGCTCGGCGGTGGAGGTCAGCGTCGTCGCAGACGTCTCGAGCTCGGTCGAGGCCGAGCTCACGGTCTCGATCACCTCGCCGACCGCGCTCTCGAACTGGTCGGCGAGCTGCATCATGTCCTGACGACGTTGCGCCGCGCTGCGCTTCTCGGCTTCCTTCTGCTCGGCTTCCATCTGGATCTTGGCCAGGCCGTTCTCGCGGAACACTTCCGCAGTCTTGGCGACCTCCCCGACCTCGTCCCTGCGATCGAGGCCGCGCACTTCGACGTCGTAGTTACCCGCGGCAAGCTCCTGGAGCAGTTCGACAATGGCGCGGATCGGACGTGCGATGCCGAACTGGCCGAGCAGGAAACCGACCAGGCCACCGACGATGACACCGGCAGCTGCAAGAATGATCAGCAGCCGCGATGTCGCTTCATATTGCTGGTGCGCTTCCTTGCTCCGCTCCTCAACGCGCAGGTTCAGGCGATCTGAAACCGCTAGCATCTTGGCCTGAAGGTCCTCGGCAGAGATCCCGCTCTTCAGAGCAGCGTCGCGCAGCCTGTCGGTGCTCTCGCTGAGCTTGCCTGATTTCTCGGCTTCGACAACGCTCATGGTCGCATCGAGCTGGCTCTTGTACGCAGCAAACGCCTCGCGGACCGCGGGAAGCATCACCTTGGCCTGCTCGTCGTTCGTTTCGCTGACGAAGTCGAAGCGTTCCTTGTACTGTTTGAGCTGGGCGTCGATCACCTCTCGCGCCGCGAGACGGTTCTGGTCGCGTGGATCGAGCGCGCTGCGGAATTCGGCCCGGTTGAGCGCGATCACGTTCTGGTTCGCGCGCGCCGCCATCAGGGCGCGCTGTGCCGAACGCGCCATCAAGTCGGCCTTGCTGCTCAGCTCCGCCAGCGCAGATACGCCGATCCAGGCGATGCACGCGGAAATCGCGCAGAGCAGCGCAACGATGCCAAGGATCTTGGTGAGGATGCGGAATCGACCCAGGAAATGCATTGGGAGCTTTCGATGGTGCTTAAATCGCCATAAAGCATCACGCCGAAGGATTCCCAGAGCGTTAAAATGGAACCACGTAGAACCACGGGCTTGGGTAGCCCTACTCGCATATCTTTACGCGAGCGCACGCAGGAACGGCTGAATCAGGCCGCCCGCACCGTGGCCAAGAATTTTCCCACCTCGAGCTTGAGGCGATCGCTGTCACCGGACAGCATCTGTGCGGCCGACAGCACCTGCGCGGAGGCTGAGCCGGTCTCGCTCGCGCCGCGCTGCACGTCGGTGATGTTGGCCGATACCTGATGGGTGCCTTGAGCCGCCTGCTGCACGTTGCGGGAGATCTCCTGCGTCGCGGCGCCCTGCTCCTCGACGGCGGCCGCGATGGTCGAGGAGATCTCCGACAGTTTCTCGATCGTGTCGCTGATCTCCTTGATCGCGCCGACCGAATGCTCGGTCGCCGCCTGGATGCCGGCGATCTGCTGGCCGATCTCGCCGGTCGCCTTCGCGGTCTGCTCGGCCAGCGCCTTCACCTCGGACGCGACCACCGCAAAGCCGCGGCCGGCCTCGCCGGCGCGTGCGGCCTCGATCGTCGCATTGAGCGCCAGGAGGTTGGTCTGGCCCGCGATGGTGTTGATCAGCTCGACCACGTCGCCGATGCGCGTCGCGGCCTTGGAGAGCTCGCCGACACGATCGGTCGTGGTGCGGGCCTGGCCGACGGCCTCGCTCGCCACCCGCGCCGATTCCTGCACCTGGCGGCTGATCTCGGTGATCGAGGACGACAGCTCCTCGGTTGCGGAAGCCACCGACTGGACGTTGGTGGAAGCCTCTTCGGAGGCCGCAGCCACCATGGTGGCGAGCCCTTGGCCGCGCTCGGCCGTCGAGGTCAGCGTCGAGGCCGACGCTTCGAGCTCGGTCGCGGCCGAGGATACGGTCTCGACGATCTCGCCAATCGCGGATTCGAAGCTGTCGGCAAGCTTATGCATCTCCGCCTTGCGCTGAACGGCTGCGGCCTGGTCCTGCCTGATCCTGGCTTCGGCTTCTTCGCGAGCCTTCTGCTCGGAGACGATCTTGAATTTCTCGACAGCCGCTGCAACGCCGCCGACCTCGTCCTTGCGGCCGAGACCCGGCAGCACGACGGAAAAGTCACCACCGGCGAGCTTGTCCATGGCCACGGTGAGCGCGCGGATCGGCCGCGCGATGGTCAGAAATGACATCAGCCATGAGCCGATCAGCACCTGCACGACACAGGCGCCGACGATCATTCCGATCTGCTCGCTCATCGCCATCTCGTGCACGGAGATGGCGATGTCTTCCTCGCTCTTGTGCTTTGCCAGATCGGCGATCTGATTGGTGACCTGATCCATCTCGCCTGCGATCGGCAGCGTCCCCTCACGGGTGAGGCGCGCGCCTTCTTCGACGAGCTGCGCCACCCGGGCGGCGTCCGAAGCCGCGGCGATGGCCTCGCCGCGGACCGTCGCGACCCGCTGGCCCGCATTGAGGTAATCGACGCCGAGCGTCTTGAGCTTCTCCATCCGCGCCCGGTTCTCCGGCACGAGCGAGAGTTTCAACATCGCATCGGTGACTTTGGTCAGCGTGCCCAGGCGTTCGACCAGGGCATCGCCGGCTTTCTTCAGCTCGGCTGTACTATTGCCGAGCCGGATGTCCCGCACGGCGAGCTGCATGCTTCGCACCGCAAGCTTGGCTTCCACCGCATCGCGGGCCAGCTCCAGCTGCACGAGCGCGGCCTGGTTGGTACGGCGCACATTGCCGTTTCCGACGATCTGGCTCGCCATCATGGAAAGGAGCAGCAAGATGCCGAGCGCCGATGCGATCGCCAGCTTGGTCCCGATCCGCAAATTCTGAATGAGGCCAAGCATGGCCACGCTTCCTCGGGGAATGCGCAGCCAAGTCATTGTCGGCCGCCCTCGGCGTTGATCGCCCTTGCCAAAAAAATGAGCGCCTGTTGTTCCGATTTGGTTAACAGCACGTTCCGGGCAAATACGGGATTTCGATCAAAAGGCCGGTAAAATAAGCAGATAGCGCGCGCTTAACAAGTTAATCACACGCGCTGGTCGGCGTTGCGCCCCGTCCTTGGCTCTCTCGACGGGAACGCTCACACAGGCGCGCCGGCGCTTTCCGGATTTGCAGATACCGCTTTCGTCAACGCCTGTCTGCACTCTTATCGCTGCAGGAGATGGCCTCGCTGACCAGGCTGACGCGAAAGACCTGCTTCTTGTTCTCGTCGAGCAGCTCCATGCTCCACTTCGCGTTCGGCTTCAGATTGCGGGCGATGCTGCCGAGCAGATTGGCGCACACCTCGGCCATCTCGGTCCAGGCCGCAGCATGATCCTCGAACTCGTACGGCTGATCAGCGGCGCCGGAATATTGGCCAGAGCTGATGCGAAAGAAATACAGCGACATTGATGAACTCTTGCGTAGGGCCGGCTCCCGGCCGTTCCGCAGGCTGGGGCGACAGTCGCTACCAAGGCATAAAAACCGCGGGCCGTATGATTACGGCGCCACGGCTTCGCTGTGTTATGCTTTCGTCAAAGGCAGGTAAAGTGAGCGCAGGCTGCGCTTGACATCACTCGGTCGAGCGGCGCAGCTCCAGCGGACCTTCGTTCTTCGATTCCGACTTCGGCTCGGACTTCGCTTCCGACTTCACAGGCTCGATCCGGCTGCTCTCGACCCGCGGCGTCTCGACGCGCGCGGCGACTTCGGTGCTCGGAGCATTGATCGAACCGGTGTGCTCGGGCGCCCGCAGCGAGCGGGGACGCGCAACCGCGCGCGCCATCAGCATCTGGTTGCCGCCCTGGTGATGGAAGTCGCAATAGGCGAAGCCCATGCCGGAGACCGAGCCGCGGAAGCTGCGATCGTCGGTCTTTTCCAGGTTGAAACAAGGCTCGAACGGAATGCCCTTGATCGATGCGCAGACGTTCTGGCCCCGGATCTGGAGCGTGTTGCCCGGCAGGCGAAGATGGCGCACCGGACCCGAGCCCGAGAACTGCACCGCGCCGGCGGCGCCGAGATCGTCGAGAATCCGGCCTGCACCGCGGGTGCCGTCGAAACAGGTGAAGGCGAAGACCTTGCCGGCGACGAAGCGGCGCGCCTCGTCGGCGTTCATACTCCCGGCCAAGGCGATGGCCGGCGCAAACGTCACGACTGCCGTGACAGCCCCCAACACAATACGCGCAAGCATGCTCTACTCCGAACCGACCCCGCAGCGGGCGATGCCTTTATCTCTTTACCCGCTGCTTACCATACTAACCATGGCGACATTGAAGCAGCTTGGTTGGTAAAGTCTGAACGCCGTTAGACAATTTTTACCACGATGCGGCCGCGGACCTGACCGGCCAGGATTTTCGCGCCCCATTCCGGAACTTCGTCGAGTGGAATTTCTGTCGTGATTTCAGAGAGTTTTGTCCGATCAAGGTCGGAGGCGAGGCGTTGCCAGGCGGCTTTTCGCGGCTCAATCGGGCACATCACGGAATCGATGCCGAGAAGGCACACTCCGCGCAAAATGAAGGGTGCAACAGAAGACGGCAGGTCCATGCCGGCTGCAAGACCGCAGGCGGCGATGGCGCCGCCATACCTGGTCATCGACAACAGGTTCGCCAGTGTGGTCGAGCCGACGCTATCGACGCCGCCTGCCCAGCGCTCCTTGGCGAGGGGCTTTGCCGGACCCGACAATTCGTTGCGGCCGATCACCTCGGCGGCGCCGAGGCTCTTCAGGTAATCGGCCTCGGAGGCGCGGCCAGTCGAGGCGATGACGTGGTAGCCGAGCCGGGACAGCACGGCGATGGCGACCGAGCCAACGCCGCCTGCCGCGCCGGTCACGACCACAGGGCCACTCTTGGGCGACAGGCCGTGCTTCTCCAGCGCCAGCACCGACAGCATCGCGGTGAAGCCGGCGGTGCCGATCGCCATGGCATCGCGCGCCGACAGGCCCTGCGGCAGAGCAACCAGCCAGTCACCTTTCACGCGTGCCTTCTCGGCATAGGCGCCGAGATGGGTCTCGCCCATGCCCCAGCCGGTGCAAACGACCTTGTCGCCCGCCTTCCATTGCGGATGGGACGAGGACTCGACCGTGCCGGCGAAATCGATCCCGGCGATCATCGGGAAGCGGCGCACCACCGGTGCCTTGCCTGTCAGCGCGAGGCCGTCCTTGTAGTTCAGCGTCGAGTATTCGACGCGGACGGTGACGTCGCCCTCCATCAGCTCGGCTTCGTCGAACTGCGTGAGCTGCGCGGTGGTGCCCTTGTCGGCCTTGTCGATCCTGATCGCCTTGAATGTGGCCACGGCTTGAACTCCCTGACTTGTTTGACCGGGATGTTTAGCCGATCAGGCAGGCTGCGCAACCGCTCGCTGAACCGGCTTCTCCACGATCGGGAGATTGATCAGCGCTGAGAGCACGCCAAACAGGATCGAGAGCCACCAGATCGGCGTGTAGGACCCGAATTTCTCGAACACGATGCCGCCTAACCAGACGCCGAGGAAGCCGCCGACCTGGTGGCTGACGAAGGCAAAGCCATAGAGCGTGGCCAGCCAGCGCGTGCCGAACATCAGCGCCACCAGCGCCGAGGTCGGCGGCACCGTCGACAGCCAGGTGAGGCCGGAGATTGCACCGAATGCGATCGCCGAGAACGGCGTGATCGGGAACGAGATGAAGGCAAGCGTCGCGAGCGCGCGGGTGAAATAGATGGCCGAGAGGATGTAGCGCTTGGGCAGACTGTTCTGGAGATAGCCGACGCTGAGCGAGCCCATGATGTTGAACAGGCCGATCGCCGCAATCACCCAGCCGCCGGTTTGCGTCGAGACGCCGCGATCGACCAGGAACGCCGGCAGATGCACGGTGATGAAGGCAAGCTGGAAGCCGCAGGTGAAGAAGCCGAGGACCAGCAGCACATAGGAGCGATGGCCGAAAGCCTCGGCGAGCGCGCGGGTGATGGTCTGCTCATCCGCAGGCGCTGAGCTGGCCGTGGTTGCGACCGGCGGCGTCGAGATCGCCAGCGACAGCGGGATGATCAGCAGCATCAGGAAGCCGAACACGGTGAGCGCCTCTTGCCAGCCGAAATTGTCGATCAGCGCGACGCCAACAGGTGCGAACAGGAACTGGCCGAGCGAGCCCGCCGCGGTGCCGGCGCCGAGCGCCAGGCCGCGCTTTTCAGCCGGCAATAGTTTCGTGAACGCCGACAGCACCAGATTGAACGAGCAGCCGGCGAGGCCGAAGCCGACCATCACACCCGCGCCGATGTTGAGCGACATCGGCGTTGACGAATAGCGCATCAGCAGGAGACCACCGGCATAGAGCAGCGCGCCCACGCACATCACGCGGAACAGGCCGAAGCGATCGGCGACCGCGCCGGCGAACGGCTGGCCCAATCCCCACAACAGATTCTGCACGGCGATCGCAAGGCCGAACACGTCGCGGCCCCAGGCGAATTCGTGGCTCATCGGCTGCACGAAGAAGCCCAGCGCCGAGCGTGGGCCGAAACCGAGCATGCCGATCGCACAGCCGCAGAGGATGATGACGGCCGGGGTGCGCCAGTGAGAGGAACGAGAGGGAGCGAATTCGCCCGCTTGTGTCGACATGGTTGTTCCCTCATCCGGCGTTGGCGATCCGCTAATCGGCGACCGCATCTCCGCCGTTTAATGCAGATGCATGAAAATCGAAAGTCAAAAATGCTTGCGTTCCACGGAGGGCTTTTGCGCGAGCATTGCGTTTCGTCGCGACCTCCTCCGGCGCGGGTTCGGGCGACTTAACGGGAATGTGTGCGGCTGGGATCTGGCGGCGCTCCGGAGAGCGTGTTATCCTTGATTTACTCAGATTGAGTATATCTGAAATCTGGCAAAACCACCGGCCCTCTCGGCCGGATTTCTCGGGCTCTATATATACTCATATTGAGCATAAATGACAAGCATGGGAGGCTTCGATGCCGATTGCTGAAATTTACGGCCCAGATGATTTCGCCAACCGGCCGCAGGGCCAAGCCACCTCCACGCCGTCAGCGCCGGCACGATCCCAGCCAACGCTGCCGCGGCCGTCGCTGGAATGGACCAGCGAGGTCGAGCGCGCCACCGCGCCGATCTACGAGCGCGTCAAGCATGTGATCCC
Source organism: Bradyrhizobium sp. BR 10261 (assembly GCF_019455395.1). Classification (NCBI taxonomy): domain Bacteria; kingdom Pseudomonadati; phylum Pseudomonadota; class Alphaproteobacteria; order Hyphomicrobiales; family Nitrobacteraceae; genus Bradyrhizobium; species Bradyrhizobium sp. BR 10261. The sequence continues at coordinate 33,446 of NZ_JACOFQ010000001.1, read as the reverse complement.
GCCGATCGAGTGGCCGCTGATGGCGCCGACGATCCACGCGATCAACCAGCTCAAGCGCGAACGCAACGCGGTGATCCTCGCGCACAACTATCAAGCGCCGGAGATCTTTCACGGCGTCGCCGACATCGGCGGCGATTCGCTGCAGCTCGCCGTCGAGGCCACCAAGGTGAAGGCCGACGTCATCGTCCAGTGCGGAGTGCACTTCATGGCGGAGACCTCGAAGCTGCTCAATCCGGACAAGACAGTGCTGATCCCTGACGCACGCGCGGGCTGCTCGCTCGCTGCCAGCATCACCGGCGCCGACGTGCGCCTGCTCCGCGAAAAATTTCCCGGCGTGCCTGTCGTTGCCTATGTCAACACGTCGGCGGAAGTGAAGGCCGAGGTCGACATCTGCTGCACCTCGTCGAACGCGGTGCAGGTGGTCGAGAGCCTGAACGCACCGAGCGTGATCTTCCTGCCCGACCGCTATCTCGCAACATACGTGGCTTCGAAGACGGATGTGAAGATCATCGCCTGGAAGGGCGCATGCGAGGTGCATGAGCGCTTCACCGGCGAGGAACTGCGCGCCTTCCGCGACGCCGATCCCTCGGTGCAGATCATCGCGCATCCCGAATGTCCGCCGGATGTGCTGGCGGAAGCCGACTTCACCGGCTCGACCGCGCACATGATCAATTGGGTGCGCGAGCGACGACCGAAGCGCCTCGTGATGATCACGGAATGCTCGATGGCTGACAATGTCCGCGCCGAGCTGCCTGACGTGGAGATGCTGCGTCCCTGCAATCTCTGCCCGCACATGAAGCGTATCACGCTGTCCAACATCCTGGAGAGCCTGCTGACGCTTGGCGAGGAAGTCACGATCGATCCGGCGCTTGCCGCGCGGGCGCGGCGTTCGGTCGAGCGGATGATCAATCTGAGGAATTAGCAACACCCACGTGTCGTCCCGGCGAACGCCGGGACCCATAACCACAGGGAGATGTTTGACGAAGGAAGACGTCGAACACCCCAGCAAGACGACCTGCCGCGGAGTATGGGTCCCGGCGTTCGCCGGACGACGGCTGAGAACTTGGAGAGAATCATGACAACAAACAACATCTACAACCTTACCCGCTCGACGGATGACGTGGTCATCGTCGGCGGCGGGCTCGCCGGATTGTTCTGCGCATTGAAACTCGCGCCGCGACCGGTGACGCTGATCTCGGCGGCGCCGCTCGGACAAGGGGCATCGTCCGCATGGGCGCAAGGCGGCATCGCAGCTGCGGTCGCCGACGGCGACAGTCCCGAAACGCATGCTGCGGATACGGTCGCGGTCGGCGGCGGCATCGTCGATGAAACGGTCGCGCTCGGCATCGCCCGCGAGGCCGGCTTGCGGATCCACGATCTGCTCGCCTATGGCGTGCCGTTCGACCGCGATCTCGAAGGCCGGCTCGCGGTGGGACGCGAGGCCGCGCATTCGGCGCGGCGGATCGTGCACGTGCGCGGCGATGGCGCGGGCGCAGCGATCATCGCGGCACTGAGCGAAGCCGTGCGCCGCACGCCATCGATCCGGCTGATCGAAGGTTTTGTCGCCGAAGCGCTGCTCACCGAGGATGGCGCCGTCACCGGCCTTCAATTGCGCGAGGCCGGCAACTTTGCGGCAAGGCCCGTGATGATGGCCTCGCGCGCGGTCGTGCTCGCGACCGGCGGCATCGGCCATCTCTATGCCGTCACCACCAATCCGGCCGAGGCCAGTGGATCGGGCCTTGCGATCGTGGCGCGCGCCGGCGCCGTGATCGCCGATCCGGAATTCGTGCAATTCCACCCGACGGCGATCATGGTTGGCCGGGACCCGGCACCGCTCGCGACCGAGGCTCTGCGCGGCGAAGGCGCGACCTTGATCAACAGCGAGGGCGATCGCTTCATGCTCGCGCAGCATCCCCTCGCCGAACTCGCGCCGCGCGACATCGTGGCCCGCGGCGTGTTTGCCGAGATCGCGGCGGGACGCGGCGCCTTCCTCGATGCGCGGCAAGCGCTGGGCGCCCGCTTCGCCGACAAATTTCCGACGGTGCATGCAAGCTGCATCGCCGCCGGCATCGACCCGGCAACGCAAATCATCCCGATCGCGCCGGCCGTGCACTATCACATGGGCGGCGTCGCGGTCGATGCACGCGGCCGCAGCTCGATCGACGGGCTCTGGGCCGGCGGCGAAGTCTCGTCCACCGGCATGCATGGCGCCAACCGGCTTGCGTCGAATTCGCTGCTGGAAGCCGTGGTCTATGCCGCGCGCATCGCCGACGACATCGCCGGCCGGGCGATCCCCTCACCTGCCCGCCTCCCCGAAGCACTGGTGACGCCACGCAGCGGCGCGCCGGATGCAAGCGCCGTGAAGCGGTTGCGCGCGATGATGACCACGCATGTCGGCGTGATCCGCGAACGCGACGGGCTGGCAGAAGCCGTGCGCAGTTTTGCAGGGCTCGAGCGCTCGGCAACAAGCATCGCAGTCCGCCACATGGCGACAGCGGCCCTGCTCGTGGCGTCCGCGGCCTGGAGCCGGCGCGAGAGTCGCGGCGCGCACTTCCGCTCGGACCATCCCGAGGAGGCGCCCGCGCTGGCGCAGAGAACGATGACGACACTCGCCCAAGCGCATGAGATCGCCGACGGGCTGAGCGCGCAATCAACGCCGCGCACCGCGCAATCCATCATCGCCTGACGGAGCTTGTCATGATCACCCCAACCTCCCTGCTCTATCCCGACGCCTTCCTGTCTCCGCTCGCCATCGATGACGCCGTGCATCGCGCACTCGACGAAGATCTCGGCCGCGCCGGCGACATCACTTCGCTCGCGACGATCCCGGAAGCGACCAAGGCGCAGGCCGTGCTGGTTGCACGACAGTCCGGTGTCATCGCCGGCCTGCCGCTGGCGCTGGCGACGCTGCAAAAGCTCTCGCCCGATATCGAGGTCCGCGCACATGTCCGCGACGCCGCGCGCGTCGCGGACGGGCAGCAGGTGTTGACGATCTCCGGCCCGGCGCGCGCGATCCTCACCGCGGAACGGACTGCACTGAACTTCGTCGGCCGCCTGTCCGGCGTGGCCACGCTCACGGCCGACTACGTCGCGCGCGCCGAGGGCACGAAGATGCGCATCTGCTGCACGCGGAAGACCACGCCCGGATTGCGGGCGCTGGAGAAATACGCGGTGCGTTGCGGCGGCGGCTTCAACCACCGTTACGGCCTGGACGATGCCATCCTGATCAAGGACAACCACATCGCGGTTGCCGGCGGCATCCGGCCGGTGCTGGAACGCGCTCGTGCGCATGCCGGCCATCTCGTCAAGATCGAGATCGAGGTGGATACGCTCGCACAGCTGCGCGACGTGCTCGTCACTGATCTGGCCGATGCGGTACTGCTCGACAACATGGACATCGCCACGCTGCGCGAGGCTGTGCGAATGACGGAAGGCCGCCTGGAGCTGGAAGCCTCGGGCGGTGTCACGCTGGACTCGATTGCGGCGATCGCGGCGACCGGTGTCGATTACGCCTCGTCAGGCGCCCTGACGCATTCGGCGCCGAATTTCGACTGCGCGCTGGATATCGAGATGTGAGGCCTTCGCCTCTCCCCGCGTGCGGGGAGAGGCCGGAATGCGCGCGTAGCGCGGATTCTGGGTGAGGGGAGTCTCGGCAAGGTCGGTGGCAGCTGGGCTCGTGGAGAGTCCCCCTCACCCCAACCCTCTCCCCGCAAGCGGGGCGAGGGAGCGCAGTCGCGCAAGCGGCGAGGTGAAGAGGTTAGCGCCGCTCCGTCACGCCCATCTCGGCGGAGCTCTTGGCCGCCTGCGCGAGCTCGGCCGAGAGCGCGGCGGTCTGCGCCGGCGTGCCCCAGCTCGGCTCCTCAGCTCCATCGCCCCAATTGCGCGGCCGATAGAAAGTGTGCACGCCGGTTTTGTACATCTTCTTCATCTCGGCGACCCAGGACGGACGCACCCAATAGGCGTGGTAATGCGTCGATTTGCCCACTTCAGGCAGCCAGATCTGGCCGTCGAGCATGGCCTTCGAAATCTTCTTGGCGCGCTCCCACATCTCGGGCTCGCGGATCACATCGGGATTGTTGTCGCAGGCGAAGGTGAACTGGCAGGCGAAGTGGCGGTACTTGTTCTGATAGACCACGCCGCACACTGTATCGGGATATTTGCCTGAGAATACGCGGTTCATCACCACTTGCGCGACCGCGATCTGGCCGCGCACGGCCTCCCCGCGGGATTCGAAATAAACGGCTTCGGCGAGGCATTTCTCCGACTTCGCGCGTGATTTCTCGTCGAGCGCCAGCCGCTCGGCCGGAGATTTGGCGCGCTGGTTGTCGGCGTTGACCTCACCCTTCGGCGCGATGCTCTCGCCGCTCTCGGTGATGCTGGCGGCGTCCTCGTTCGGCGGCGACAGCGAGGCCAGCTTCATATCGGGGTCGGGCATCACGATCAGCGGCTCGGCGCCAGGCTGCCAGCTCTCGATGCTCTCGAGGTTACCGCCCAACGAAGAGCTGCCGAAGAACAGGTTCGAGGTCTTGACGCTGAAGGGATCGCGCGGCGGAGCTGCCGATGTCGCCTGCTTCAGCCCGTTGAGCGGCTGCGCCGCGAAGGACAGCGCGTTGTCATCGGCTTTCGGCGGACTTGTATATTGAGCCAACGGCGGCGCACGCATCGCCTCCTGAAGCTCGGGATCGAGCGCGGCCGCTGACTCCGGCGACATCGCCTGCGGCTGCACGGCGCGCAGCTCGGCGGTTTTGGCACCGAACACGGAGCTGTTCGAGGTCGCGGGATCCTGCTGCGCGGGCGTCACGGCCGGAGCAGCCGGCTGAGGTACTGGCGCAGGTGTCACGATGGCGAGACGATCGCCTTTCAGCGCGCGATCAACCTTGGGAAAGTCGGAGGCCTGGTAACGCGCCGGCGCCTGCAGCACCGGATTGCGCGAAATGGAACCTGTGACATCGCGGCCGTCGAGGCTGGCGAGACGAACCATCGCGCTCTGCGGCGCCGACGTGCCGATCGGGCGCGAGAAACTGTAAGTGGCAAGCTGAATGGACGAGGCGGCAGAGAACACCTGCTTCTGCCAGCGCTCGGCGACGCCGGGCTGACGCGCCAGCAGCGAGCCTATGTCTTGATATCCGATCTCTCTCGGCATCAATGCGAAGATGCAGAGACCGAGTCCGAAGGATGCGAACCGCGCACCCTTCGGATGGTTACGCAACACTGACATCGATACGCTCACGCTACGCTTACGCCCGTCCTGATCGAACTCAGTACATCCGTGCAATTCGATCCTTATCGTGAGTATCTAATTTAGGTTGCCGGGGCGTTAATCCGCGTTGCGCACAAGGCACACTCAAGCGGCGTCAGGTGTTTTCACGGAGCGATGCGATGTGTTGGTAAAGGCCGCGTCGCGAGAAACGGTAAACGATCGGTCAATGCGAATGGTGAAGGAACTCTTGCTGGCGCGTACCAATACGGGACGTGTGGTGAGTTCGGTTGTCAGTATTTTTGCGAAACGCCTCCACATCGTCGGTGTCATGCCCCGCGAAGGCGGGGCATCCAGTACGCCGCGGCCTATCCGCATACAACGGACGTCTCGGCGTACTGGATCGCCCGGTCCTGGTGCGCAATTGCGCACTGGCCGGGCGATGACAGCAAGTGTGTGGCCTGGATTGCTTCGCTTCGCTCGCAATGACGGGGGGAGAGAGCCAGGCACGAAATGAAAAGAGGCGGAGCCTTGGCTCCGCCTCTTCACAATCACGCTCTCAGTTCGTCTTACGCCTGGCTCGCAATCGCCTTGCCGAGCGCGGCCTGGGCCGCCGCGAGCCGCGCGATCGGCACGCGATACGGCGAGCAGGACACGTAGTCGAGACCGACATTGTGGCAGAAGGCGACGGAAGCGGGATCGCCGCCGTGCTCGCCGCAGATGCCCACCTTGAGCTTCGCCCGCGTCTTGCGGCCGCGCGTGACGCCGATCTTGACCAGCTCGCCGACGCCTTGCTGGTCTAGCGAGATGAAGGGATCGATCGAAAGAATGCCCTTGGCGACGTAGGGACCGAGGAAGCTCGCCGCGTCGTCGCGGCTGATGCCGTAGGTCGTCTGCGTCAGGTCGTTGGTGCCAAACGAGAAGAACTCGGCGCTTTCGGCGATCTCTTCCGCGAGCAGACAGGCGCGCGGCAGCTCGATCATGGTGCCGACCTGATAGGCGATCTTGGTATTGGTCTCACGCATGACCGACTTCGCGGTGGCATCGATGCGGGCCTTGACCAGGTCGAGTTCGGCCTTGGTCGCGATCAGCGGCACCATCACCTCGAGGCCGACGGCCTTGCCGGTGCGCTTCTCGGCCTCGACCGCCGCCTCGAAGATCGCGCGGGCCTGCATCTCGGCGATCTCAGGATAGGCGATCGCGATGCGGCAGCCGCGGAACCCGAGCATCGGATTGAACTCCGACAGCTCGCGCGCACGGTCGGCCAGACGCCGCGGATCGGTGTTCATGGCGCGCGCCACTTCCTCGACCTCGGCATGGGTATGCGGCAGGAACTCGTGCAGCGGCGGGTCCAGCAGACGGATCGTGACGGGCAGGCCCTTCATGATCTCGAACAGCTCAACGAAGTCGGCGCGTTGCATCGGCAACAGCTTTGCCAGCGCGGCCCGGCGCGACTGCTCGTCCTCGGAGAGGATCATCTCGCGCACGGTGCGGATGCGGGTCTCCTCGAAGAACATGTGCTCGGTGCGGCAGAGGCCGATGCCTTCGGCGCCGAACTTGATCGCGGTGCGAGCGTCGTCGGGCGTGTCGCCGTTGACGCGGACGCCGATCTTGCGGACCTGGTCGGCCCAGTTCATCAATGTGCCGAACTCGCCGGACAGTTCCGGCTCGATCATCGGCATGCGGCCGGCCAGCACCTGGCCAAGCGAGCCGTCGATGGTGATGACGTCACCGGCCTTGAAGGTGCGCGAGCCGATGCTCATGGTGCCGCGGCCGTAATCGACGCGGATGGTACCGCAGCCGGAGACGCAGGGCTTGCCCATGCCGCGCGCAACGACCGCCGCGTGCGAGGTCATGCCGCCGCGCGTGGTCAAGATCCCTTCGGCGGCGTGCATGCCGTGGATGTCTTCCGGGCTGGTCTCGATACGGACCAGAATGACCTTGCGCCCGTCGCCCTGAAGCTTGGCCGCTTCATCCGACGAGAACACGATCTCGCCGGAGGCAGCCCCTGGCGAAGCCGGCAGGCCGGTCGCGATCACGTCGCGCTTGGCGTTCGGATCGATGGTCGGATGCAAGAGCTGGTCGAGCGAGGCGGGATCGATCCGCGTCACCGCCTCCTTCTTTGTGATCAGGCCCTCATTGGCAAGCTCGACCGCGATGCGGAGCGCAGCCTTCGCCGTGCGCTTGCCGCTGCGGGTCTGCAGCATCCACAGCTTGCCCTGCTCGACCGTGAACTCCATGTCCTGCATGTCACGGTAGTGCTTCTCGAGCAGCGTGTAGATCCGCGTCAGCTCCTTGAAGGCCTCAGGCATCGCCGCTTCCATCGACGCCTTGTCGGAACCTGACTCCTTGCGCGCTTCCTCGGTGATGTCCTGCGGCGTGCGGATGCCCGCCACCACGTCCTCGCCTTGCGCATTGATGAGGAACTCGCCGTAGAGCTTGCTCTCGCCGGTCGAGGGATTGCGGGTGAAGGCAACGCCGGTTGCCGAGGTCTCGCCCATGTTGCCGAACACCATGGCCTGCACGTTGACCGCGGTGCCCCACGACTCAGGGATATCGTGCAGCTTGCGGTAGGTCACCGCGCGCGCATTCATCCAGGACGAAAACACGGCGCCGACCGCGCCCCAGAGCTGGTCATGCGGATCCTGCGGAAAGTCCTTGCCGGTCTCGCGCGCGACCGCGTCCTTGTACTTGCCGACCAGGTCGACCCAGTCTTCGGCGGTGAGGTCGGTATCGAGCGTGTAGCCCTGGCTGTCCTTGAAGGTGTCGAGGATTTCCTCGAAGTGATGATGCTCGAAGCCGAGCACCACGTCGGAATACATGGTGATGAAGCGGCGATAGCTGTCGTAGGCGAAGCGGCGGTCGCCGGAGAGCTCCGCCAGCGCTTCGACCGTCTGGTCGTTGAGGCCGAGATTGAGCACGGTGTCCATCATGCCCGGCATCGAAGCGCGCGCGCCGGAACGTACGGAGACCAGCAGCGGGTTCTTGGTATCGCCGAACACCTTGCCCGTCAATTTGCCGACATAGTCGAGCGCCTTCTCAACCTGCGACTGCAGCTCCTTCGGATAGGTTTTGTCGTGGGCGTAGAAATAGGTGCAGACCGAGGTCGGGATGGTGAAGCCCGGAGGCACCGGCAGGCCGAGATTGGCCATCTCGGCGAGGTTCGCGCCCTTGCCACCGAGCAGGTCGCGCATCTCCGTCCGGCCTTCGGCCTTGCCGTCGCCGAAGGTGAAGACCCATTTGTTGGCCGGGACCTTTGCCGGCGCGCTTTTGGCCGACTTGGCCGCAGCCTTAGCGGCCGGCTTGGCCGCAACCTTGGCGACCGGCTTCGGGGCGCTCTTCACAGAACTCTTGGGGAGCGCCTTGCGGGCCGCCGGCGCGGCTTTCGCCTTGACGGAAGGCTTTGATTTCGCTGGGAGTTTCTTAGGCTTCGAGGCGGCTTTGGCCATAGCTTGCACACAACCTTCGAGAGGAATGGGAAATCGCGCGCCTTACACCACTTTGAGCAGGCCCGCGCAAGTCGAAGAGTTCCGGAAAATGAAGGCCTAGAGAAAATGAAGGCCTAGAGATGGAGCCACTTCAGCAAACCGAGCCCGATCGCACCATTGAGGATGAGAAAAATCGCCACGATGAAGTTGAGCAGGCGCGGCATGACCAGGATGAGAACGCCCGCAAGCAGCGACAGGAGCGGCGAGATGTGGGCGACGGTGAGGTGCATGAATTATCTTTCCGTGGGGTGAGGCGAATCGCGGCCGATCATAGCGGACCCGGTTGCGCCCGTAGAGACGCGCGGGGCTCGATACAGGTTCCCGGCTTCGCAAAAACTGCCCGAAATTGCCGCGTATGCGGCAGGCTTTTTCCGGAACATCGCGCGCGGCGCAGCATTGGCAAGCGGTCGCGTCATTGGCGCGGGCCGAAGTCAATTCGAAGGAGTTGCCCATGCGAAACAGGATTCTCGCCCTCGCAGTGCTTGGCGCCGCGCTCAGCGCGCCCATCGCGGCGCAGGCGCAAACCGGGATCACAGTGGGACGCGCACCCGTGGTGGTTGAGGAAAGCCCGACGATTGCGGTCGAGCAACGGCCGGCGTTCCGTGACTATGTCGTCGAGCAACGTGTGCCGGCCTTCCATATTCCCGATCGCGTCGTGGTCGGTGCCACCCTACCCGAAACCGGCATCACTTATTATGACGTGCCGCAACGTTTCGGCGCGACGACGTATCGCTACACCGTCGTGAACGGCGAGACGGTGCTGGTCGAGCCGCGCTCGCGGCGCATCGTCGAGGTGATGGACTAAAGCATGATCCGGAAAAGTGTGAAGCGGTTTTCCGAAAAGATCATGCTCAAACAAAGAGCTGAAGCGCGATGACGATTCAACCCAATCTCATCGCGCTTTAGGAATCTTGCTGTTCAACTAGATGTCCGGCGCGCGGCATCAATCAGGCTGGCGCGAGCAGTGTAATCGGACATCAGGCCCCGCCCGGTCTTCCCCCCGCCGGGCGGGGCATTTTCTGTCCCGTCATTCCGGGGTGCGCCACTTGGCGCGAGCCCGGAATCCATTTCTCGAACGTCGCGCGCGGCACGATGGATTCCGGGCTCGCGCTACGCGCGCCCCGGAATGGCGCCGTTGTTGTGGCGCGCCTCAATCCTGGATCTTCGAGAAATCCGCCACGGCGCGCGTGGCGCTGCGGATCTCGTTCAGCAGTTTCAGGCGGTTCTCGCGTACCTTGGCATCGTCGTCGTTGACGCGCACCTTGTCGAAGAACGCATCGACCGGCGGACGAAGCTTGGCCATCGCGCTCATTGCGGCGGCAAAATCTTCCTTGGCGACGGCGGCACTTGCTTCCGTCTTCACCTCGCCGATCGCTTTTGCCAGCGCCTTCTCCTCTGCGAGGCTGTAGAGCGCAGCATCCGGCGCGCCGTCGAAAGTGCGCTTGTCCTTCTTCTCCTCGATCGAAAGGATGTTGCTGGCACGCTTGGTGCCGGCGAGCAGGTTCTTGCCGTCGTCGGTGTCAAGGAGCTTGCCGAGCGCATCGACGCGGCGGACGATCATCAAGAGATCATCCTGGCCGCCGAGCGCGAACACGGCGTCGACGAGATCGTGACGCGCGCCCTGCTCACGGAGCTGGACCTTCAGGCGATCGGCGAAGAAGGCGAGCAGATCGCTCGGGAGCTTCTCCGCATCGGCGGGCTTCACCGACAAGCCGGCGAGCGCGGACGCTGCCACCTTGAGCAGCGACAGGCGCAGCGCGTTCTCGGCGATCAACCTGATAACACCCAGTGCTGCTCTCCGCAGCGCATAGGGGTCCTTCGATCCCGTCGGCTTCTCATCGATCGCCCAGAAGCCGACGAGCGTATCGAGCTTGTCAGCGAGCGCGGCCGCGATGCTGACCGGATCGGTCGGCACACTGTCCGCAGGCCCCTGTGGCTTGTAGTGCTCCTCGCAAGCCGCCGCGACGGACGCATCCTCGCCCTGCGCCAGCGCGTAGTATTTGCCCATCAGGCCCTGCACCTCAGGGAACTCGCCGACGACTTCCGTCAGCAGATCCGCCTTCGCCAAATGCGCCGCACGCGTGGCCTTGGCAACATCTGCGCCGACCAGCGGCGCGATCTCGGCGGCGAGGCGCTCGATGCGCTTGATGCGCTCCGCCTGCGTCCCGAGCTTCTCGTGGAACACGATCTGCTCGAACTTCGGCAGCCGATCCTCGAGCTTGGTCCTAAGGTCGGTCTCATAGAAGAATTTCGCATCGGACAGGCGCGCGCGGATCACGCGCTCGTTGCCGCCGATGATGATCTTGCCGCCGTCGGTCGCCTCAATATTGGCGACCAAAATGAACTTGCTCGCGAGCTTGCCCGTCTTGGGGTCGCGCACCACGAAGCACTTCTGGTTGTTGCGGATCGTCGCGCGGATCACTTCATCCGGAGTCTTCAGGAACTCCGGCTCGAACGAACCCATCAGCACGACCGGCCATTCGACGAGGCCTGAGACCTCGTCGAGCAGGGTCTGGTCCTCGACGAGCTCGAACCCTTGCGCGAAGGCCAGCTGCTTGGCGTCGGTCAGGATCGCGTCCTTGCGCCTGTCGGGGTCGAGCACGACCTTCGCATCGAGGAGCTTGGCTTCGTAGTCCTCGAAGCGGCGAACGGAAATAGCCGACGGCGCGAGGAAGCGATGACCATAGGTGGTCTGTCCGGCTTCGATGCCATCGACCTCGAATTTCACGACATCGGGCTCTTCGGTCTCGAGGCCGAAGGTCGCGGTGATCGCGTGCAGCGGACGCACCCAGCTCAGCGAGCCTGGCTTGGCCGAGCGCGCGCCCCAGCGCATCGACTTCGGCCAGGGGAAGGTTCTGATGATGACGGGCAGGATTTCCGCGAGCACGTCGATGGCGTCGCGGCCGGGCTTCTCGATCAATCCGATGTAGAAATCACCCTTGGGATCGCGCTGGATCTTGGCTTCGTCCAGCGATTTCAGCCCGGTCGCCTTCAAAAAGCCCTGCACGGCCGCATCGGGCGCACCGACTTTCGGGCCGCGGCGCTCGGTCTTCAGGTCAGGCTGGCGCGCCGGGATGCCGTGCACGGTGAGCGCAAGACGGCGCGGCGTCGCGAAAGCTTTCGCGCCTTCGTAGACCAGGCCTTCGGCGACGAGCTTGTCGGTGACCAGGCGGCGCAGATCATCGGCCGCCTTGGCCTGCATGCGCGCCGGGATTTCTTCCGAGAACAGTTCAAGCAAAAGTTCGGGCATCAGGCCGCTCCACCGGCTTCGGTGTGGACCCAGGCTTCGCCGCAGGCTTTCGCCAACTCGCGCACCCGGAAGATGTAGCTCTGCCGCTCCGTCACTGAAATCACACCGCGCGCATCGAGCAGGTTGAAGACATGGCTCGCCTTGATGCACTGGTCATAAGCCGGCAGCGCCATCAGATGAGCCTCGCGCTTGCCGTCTTTCCAGCCGGCCTCGAGGTATTTCCTGCAGGCCGCTTCGGCCATCTTGAACTGCTCGAACAGCATCGCGGTGTCGGCATGTTCGAAATTGTGCCGCGAATATTCCTGCTCGGCCTGGAAGAACACATCGCGATAGCTGACCTTCTCGGGGCCTTCGCGGCCATTGAAGTTCAGGTCCATGATGCGGTCGACGCCCTGCAGATAACAGGCGAGACGTTCGAGGCCGTAGGTCAGCTCGCCCGCGACCGGCGCGCATTCGACGCCCGCGACCTGCTGGAAATAGGTGAACTGGCTGACTTCCATGCCATCGCACCAGCACTCCCAGCCGAGGCCCCAGGCGCCCAGCGTCGGGCTCTCCCAATCGTCCTCAACGAAACGGATGTCATGGATGGCGGAATCGATGCCGATGGCCGCGAGCGACTTCAGGTACAGCTCCTGAAGGTTCGGCGGCGACGGCTTGAGGATCACCTGGAACTGGTAATAGTGCTGGAGACGGTTCGGGTTCTCGCCGTAACGGCCGTCCTTGGGCCGGCGCGAGGGCTGCACATAGGCGGCGTTCCACGGCCGCGGGCCAAGCGCGCGCAGGGTCGTCCCGGGATGGAAGGTGCCGGCGCCGACTTCCATGTCGTAGGGCTGCAGGATCACGCAGCCGTAGTCCGCCCAATAGCGCTGCAGGGCCAGGATCAGGCCCTGGAATGAGCGGTCCGGGCGCATATGGGCGGGCAATGAGGCGTCCATCGTCAGATCAGGCTCTCGCGGGGGGTTTTGAATCGCGCGGGACCGTATCGACGGTGGGGATGGGAATCAAGGCAAAGGGGGGCGGATTCGGGCTTAACGACTGCCCTGGAGAGATGCCGTAGGGTGGGCAAAGGCGCGCTTTCGCCGTGCCCACCATCTTTCCCGGATTACGGCGCGGTGGTGGGCACGCTTCGCTTTGCCTACGGCACCTTGCGCGTGGAAAAAGCTACCCCGGCCGATACGCTCCCGTCACGGGGTCACGCTTCAGTGTCTGGATATTCCCCATCTGGGCGGCTTCAGCGACGCGCGACAGGCGCATCTCCTCCAGCTCTTCGTTGATCCTGAGTGCGGTCTTGTAGGCCCAGCGGACCACGGCAAGCCCACCCAGGACGCCCGCGAATGCGACGAACGGCGGCATCGGTCGATCCTTGTGTCGTGCTCAACCCCCACACGCATTCTCGCGCAGTCCGGGCTGCGCCGCAATTGGCTCAGCACGGACCAAATGGCGCGGGGGAGCCGGACTTAGAACCCGAATTTCGCCCAAATCGCCCGCGTCTCGACTGCCGAGATCAGCTCGTCCGGCAGCCCGGCTAGTGATTCCATGGCCGAAAGCTGGCCCGCGCCGGGCGATTTCCGCCCCAACAGGCCGGACAGAAGCCCGGTCGGCTGCGCGATCACGGGGGTGAGAACCTTCTCGCCATAGCGGGCACGAAGAATTGAGCGGATATCGCCGATGCCATCGGCGAGCCCGAGCGCGACCGACGTCTCGCCGGCCCAGTACTCACCGGTGAACAGGGTGTCGTCCGCGCCCTTGAGTCTGGTACCACGGCTCTCCTTCACCAGTGCGATGAAGATCTGGTGGATCTCGCGCTGGAGTGCCTTCAGCTTGGCGACGTCATCAGGGTTTTCGGGGAGAAATGGGTCGAGCATCGCCTTGTGGGCGCCGGCCGTATAGAGACGCCGCTCGATACCGAGCCGCTTGATCGCCTCCTGAAAACCAAAGCTGCCGCCGACCACGCCGATCGATCCCAGGATCGAGGACGGATCACAGAAGATCTCGTCGCCGGCGCAGGCGATCATGTAGCCGCCGGAAGCCGCGACGTCCTCGACGAACACCAGCACAGGCAGTTTCTTCTCCGCCGCGAGCTGCTTGATGCGCAGATAGATCTGGCGCGACTGCACCGGCGAGCCGCCGGGCGAATTGATCACAAGCGCGACCGCCCTGGCGTTCCGGTATGAAAACGCCCGCTCCAGCACCCGGGCGACGCCCGCCAGCGTCATGCCCGGACGCAGCGGCGTCACCGCGCCGATGACACCCGACAGCCGCACCACCGGCACGACCGCAGCACCGGGGCGGAAGCGCGCCGGCAGATATTGCATGAGCTTGTCGGCCAGGCCGGAATTCTCGCGATCGTTCAATTGTTCGGCCATGCCGTCACCTCTGGTTAACCTTTATTTATCACGTGACTGTCATTGCTAGTGCCTGGAACGTGTTTTGCAGAATCCCGATTGGGAAGCTGCAATGAGGCAGCGGAGGGAACGACATGAAGATTTATCTGCTGTTGATGCTGATGGGCGCGCTCTTTACGGCGATTCGCTTTACGTCCCAGCCGGAACAGCAGTCGGAATCGCTTCCCCAGTAAGCCGTCACGGCTCTGCCAGCGGCAGGACCGCTCTCCCTTCCAGAATATTCCGCACCTCTTTTTTAGGCACGCGTGACTCATCATTAAGCATGAGGCCCGGCAGCAATCGCGTCGGCGCTCGGCCGCCCTTGACTGCGCGCACCAGGACGCGGATCGCAGGACGTCCCGCTTCGCCATGAACCGGCAGGATCGACAGGCTGCCGAAACCGCGTGACAGCGCTGCCAAGGCATCTGCGATTCCGTCAGCGCGCCAGATCAGGGTGAGCACACCGTTCGATCGAAGGATACGCCGCGCCGCATGCACCCAGGCCTGCAGCGTCTCGTCGGTCGCGACATGCGCCGTGTGACGCGCCTGGTCCGGCGAGCCGCGGTGCCGCGCGGGATCGTTGAAGGGCGGGTTCATCAACACGCAATCGGCGCTGTCAGGCGCGAGCCCATGTGCTGCAAACGCCTGCGCGTCCGCAGTGACGTCGAGCACGGTCACCTCGGCGGCAATCGCATTCGCGGCCGCATTGGCGCGCGCGAGCGCGGCGAGTTCCGGATCGATCTCGACGAGGCAAAGATTGATGCCGCCAACGCGCCGGGCCAGCGCGAGGCCAGCCGTACCGATGCCGGCACCGAGATCGACCACACGGTCGCCTTCACGGGCCTCCGTCGCAGCCGCAAGCAGAATGGCGTCATGCCCTGCCCGGTGGCCGGTTCGCTTCTGCTTGAGCAGCAGCTGGCCGCCGAGAAAGGCGTCCTCGGTGAGATCTGTGACGACGTCAATCATCGCCGCGCAGTTCGTGGCTGAGGCCGGCGTCGGTCAGCAATTGCCGGGCTTCGCTGGCATCGTCGTCATGGACCAGGATCCGCCTGGGCAGGACGCCAAGCGAGCCCTCGATGATGCTCATGTTCTGGTCCAGCACCAGATGATGGATGTTGGCGCCGTCGAGCAGCGCGCCGATCGCCGACACCAGCACGATATCGTTGGTCCGAACCAATTCACGCAATACGAGCCTCCTGGGCTGAAAGGGGTCAAGGCGGCAAATGTCAATGGTTCCACAGGCCTTGCCGCATCCCCGTCCAGTTTCTATTGTCTTTCCATCAGAATAGCCCCTCCGGGGCAAATATTGGAGACCGGCGTGGCCGTCATCGTACCTTTCGAAACCCCCGGCGCGTCGATCGAAGAGCTGGTTGCCCTTGTCGCCCCTGACATGGAGCGCGTCAACGCCACGATCCTGTCGCGGACCGGGTCTGACGTGACCATGATCCCGGAGGTTGCCAACCACCTGATCTCCTCCGGCGGCAAGCGGTTGCGGCCGATGCTGACGCTCGCCATGGCCAACCTCGCCGGCTACACCGGCGACGGCCACATCAAGTTAGCTGCCTCCGTCGAGTTCATGCACACGGCCACGCTGCTCCACGACGACGTCGTGGACGAGAGCGAGATGCGCCGCGGCAAGCTGTCGGCGCGCATGCTCTGGGGCAATGAGGCGAGCGTCTTGGTCGGCGACTTTCTGCTCGGCCAGGCCTTCCGGATGATGGTCGAGGTCGGTTCGCTGCGCGCCCTCGACATCCTGTCTGCTGCCGCGGCCACCATCGCCGAGGGCGAGGTGATGCAGCTTGCGGCCGCCAAGAACACCGCGACCACCGAGGACGAATATCTCGCCGTGATCCGCGGCAAGACCGCCGAGCTGTTCGCGGCGGCCTGCGAGGTCGGCCCCGTGATCGCCAACCGCCCGAAGGCGGAGCAGACCGCCTGCCGCTCGGTCGGCATGAATCTCGGCATCGCCTTCCAGCTCGTCGACGACGTGCTCGACTATGGCGGCAAGAGTGCCAAGCTCGGCAAGAACACCGGCGACGATTTCCGCGAGGGCAAGATCACCCTGCCCGTCGTGCTCGCCTTCCGCCGCGGCAACGACACCGAGCGCGCTTTCTGGATCAAGGCGCTCGAGCGCGGCGAGATCAGCGATTCCGACCTCGATCACGCCATCGGCCTGATGAACAAGCACCGCGCGCTCGAGGACACGCTGAGCCGCGCCCAGCACTACGGCGCCATGGCGGTGGACGCACTCGCGCTGTTCCCGTCGTCGCCGATGAAGAGCGCGCTGGAGCAAGTGGTGGCGTTCTGTTTGGCACGGTCGCATTAGGCACGGCGGGCTGACGCTCTTATCGCCGCGGCACCACTGTTAGCCTCGTCATCCTGAGGCGCGAGGCATGGGACGCAACGCGTCTCATGGGGAGCCTCGAAGGATGCGCGGCCCGGATGCATCCGGCCCGTCGCCCTTCGAGGCTCGCTCGCGCTGCTGCGCACCGCGGCTCGCACCTCAGGGTGACGGTGATGCATCTGTGCTCGCTGCATCAACACCGTCTTCGCAATCTCGGCCGTTCACCCAGATCCATCATTGTTGACCAGTCACTTGCATTTTGCAAGTTACTCCCCTAGCTTCCCCGCCATGCAGCCCAAATCCCCTTCCCTCCAGGAATGCCCGGTCGGCCGCGCCGTGGAGACGGTTGGCGAATGGTGGAGCATCCTGATCCTGCGCGATGCCTTGCAGGGCTCGACGCGGTTTGACGAGTTCGAGCGCAATCTCTCCATTGCGCCGAACATCCTGTCGCGGCGCCTCGCCCATCTCACCAAGACCGGCATGTTCGTCCGTCGTCGCTACCAGGAGCGGCCGCCACGTTACGAATATGTGCTGACCGACAAGGCACGAGATTTCTTTCCCGTGATCGCGACGCTGCTCGCCTGGGGGAACAAGCATCTCGCGCCGAAGGGCGAATCCATCCTGCTGGCGACCCGCGACGATTGTCGGCCGCTCGATCCGGTCGTGGTCGATGCGACCGATCGGCAGCCGATCACGCTCGCCAATGCCGTGGTGATCGCGGGTCCTGCCGCGAGCCGCCTGATGCGGCGGCGGCTTAGCTCGCTCAAAGCCATGAATCCGGACCTCGCGCCGGCTGGAGACTGACATGCCTCGTATCGTCGTGACGGGAATGGGGGCGGTGTCGCCGCTCGGCTGTGGTGTCGAGATATCCTGGCGCCGGCTGCTCGCGGGGCAAAGCGGGCTGCGCCCGCTGCCGCAATGGTCGCAGGCATTGCCCGCGCGCATTGCCGGGCTCGTGCCCGACAAGGCCGATGACGCCGAAGGGGGCTTCGATCCGGCGAAAGCCGCTGCGCCAAAGGACCAGCGCAAGATGGATCGCTTCATCCTGTTCGCGCTGCTCGCCGCCGCGGAAGCGGTCGCGCAGGCCAAATGGGCACCGCAGGATGTGGCGTCGCTGGAGCGGACCGCAACGATCATCGGCTCCGGAGTCGGCGGTTTTCCCGCGATGGCGGAAGCGGTGCGCATCACCGAGCAACGCGGCGCGCGTCGGCTGTCGCCATTCACGATCCCCTCATTCCTTGCCAACCTCGCAGCCGGCCACGTTTCGATCAAATACGGCTACAAGGGCGCGCTGGGCACGCCCGTCACGGCGTGTGCCGCCGGCGTGCAGGCGATCGGCGACGCAGCGCGCATGATCCGCGCGGGCGATGCCGATGTCGCGATCTGCGGCGGCGCCGAAGCCTGCATCGATATCGTCAGCCTCGGCGGCTTTGCGGCAGCTCGCGCGCTGTCGAGCGCCTTCAACGACCAACCCACACGCGCCTCGCGTCCGTTCGATCGTGACCGCGACGGTTTTGTCATGGGTGAAGGCGCCGGCATCCTGGTGATCGAGGAGCTGGAACATGCGCTGGCGCGCGGCGCGACGCCGATCGCCGAGCTTGTTGGATATGGCACCACCGCCGATGCCTATCACATGACGTCGGGTCCACCGGATGGCGACGGCGCCCGCCGCGCCATGGAGATCGCGCTCCGGCAGGCGAACCTTGCGCCCGGCGATCTGCAGCATCTCAACGCGCATGCGACCTCGACGCCCGCCGGCGACGAGAGCGAACTCGGGGCCATCGGCGCGCTGTTCGGCCGCAACAAATCCATCGCCGTCAGCGCGACCAAATCGGCCACCGGCCATCTGCTCGGCGCCGCCGGCGGACTGGAGGCGATCTTCACCGTGCTTGCCCTGCGCGACCAGGTCGCACCGCCGACGCTCAATTTCGAAAACCCGGATACGGGCGCGGGAGGGATCGATATCGTTGCCGGTGCTGCACGTCCGCTACCGATGCAGCACGCGATCACGAACGGCTTTGGCTTCGGTGGAGTCAACGCCAGCGCGATCTTCCGCCATATGGGCTAGCGGGCGCGGGAGCTCGGCGCATCAGCCGCCTGGCGACGGAACGATACCGAAGCGAACGTGAGCGATTGCTTGTCGAATGCCCGGCAGCAGGCTAGTTCAGGGCATCTGCCGTCAGTCCAGGGGATCGCGACCCGATGCTCGACCCGCAAAGCCGCTTCTACGAATCTCACGGCCTGCGGCTGCATTGTGCCGATTGGGGCAACGCGGGCGCGCCGCCGCTTATTCTGGTTCATGGCGGCCGCGATCATTGCCGGAGCTGGGACGCCATCGCGCGCTCGCTGCACCCGCACTTCCATGTGATCGCGCCCGATTTACGCGGCCACGGCGATTCCGACTGGACCAGAGGCGGCAGCTACGCGCTGACCGAATATGTCTACGATCTCGTCCAGCTCGTCCGCAGCATCGCAGCGCCTCGCGTGACACTGATCGGCCATTCGATGGGCGGCATGGTGAGCCTGATCTTCTCGGGATCGTTCCCCGAACTGGTCGACAAGCTCGTCGTGCTCGACGGCGTGACGATGCTGCCGGATTCGCCGAAAGCTCCGACGCATGAGCGCATTGGCAAATGGGTCGGCCAGCTCGACAGGCTGCACGACCGCACCCCGCGCCGCTATGCGACGCTCGAGGACGCGGCCGCGCAGATGGTGCTTCACAACAAGCGCCTCTCCCGCGACCTCGCGCTGCATCTCGCGACGCACGGCGCGCGACAGAACGAGGACGGCACCTATAGCTGGAAATTCGATCCCTATCAGCGGGCCAGCGCACCGCACCGGCTCTGGCCGGACGATCACATCGCGCTGTGGTCGCGCATCGCCTGTCCGACGTTGCTGCTGAACGCCGGCGAAAGCTTCCTGGCAGGCGCGCGGTCGGCGGGCCTGGAGCGCTACTTCCAGCAGGCGCGGATCGAGACCATCGCCGGCGCCGGGCACTGGTTGCAGCACGACAAGCCGGACGAGGTGCTGGGTGAGATTCGGAAATTTCTTGGGCTTGAGAGCATCGACTAGCTCCGCTGCCGTAGGGTGGGCAAAGCATAGCGTGCCCACCACCTGTCGCAATTGGCGAGAGATCGTGGGCACGGCGCTATCGCACCTTTGCCCACGCTACGAGACCGTCTACGGGACCGTCGCGGAGGAAATACCTAGCTCAACGTCCCCGCATGCACCCACCAGCCGGGGTGATCGCTGCGGATCTTCTCTGCGGCGGCATGCGCGTCGGCTGCCGCGCCATAGATCGCAAAGCACGTCGCGCCCGAGCCGGACATGCGCGCCAGCTTGACGCCGGCGGAAGCGCGCAAAGCGCCCAGCACCTCGCCAATGACAGGCTCGATGCGGAGCGCAGGAGCCTCGAGATTGTTGGGGACCGTTTCAAGAACCTTGACCCAATCCGCAATCGACGCGCCCGCCTCCGGCCAGGCCGGCGCTTCGAGCACAGCGGTCGCGCCGACCAGCAATTCGCCGTTGCGCAGTCCCAATTCCTTGAACACGTCCTTGGTCGCAACCGGCACGCGTGGATTGACCATCACGCAGGGCATGCTGGGCAACGCCAGCGGCAGCAGTTGCTCGCCGACGCCGGTCATGTCGCAGGCGCGCGAGAGCAGGCACACCGGCACATCGGCGCCGGTCGCCAGCGCGACCGCCTGCAGGCGGGGATCGTCGAGCGACAGATCGTTGAGACGCGCGAGCAGGCGCAGCGCCGCCGCGGCATCCGCCGAGCCGCCGCCGATACCGGCTGCAACCGGCAAGACCTTGTCGAGCGCGAAGGCGCCGAGCTTCAAATTCGGCACGGCATCGGCCAGCAGCTTGGCGGCCTTGAACACGAGATTGTCTGAGGTCTCGCCGCAGGCCGCTGCGAGTGGCCCTGTGGTGGCGAGCGTGAGTTCGTCGCCCGGCTCCAGAGTCAGCCGGTCGGCACAATCCGCAAACGCAACCACGCTTTCGAGATCATGATAGCCGTCAGCACGACGGCCGACCACGCGAAGGCTCAAGTTGACCTTCGCGCGCCCTTCTTCAATCAACGCCGGCATCGGCGATACGCCCCCACTCACTTCATTCGTTGTGCGCATGATCTGGGTCGGAAAACCGCAAGTACACTTTTCCGGATCATGCGCAGCCTAGCCGCCCTTGCCGTCGTCTTTCTTCTTGTCCGCTTGCGCGGCTGAAGAGTTCGAATTGTCCTCGGTCATGCCGTTGGCGATCTTGGCTTCGATCTTCGGCAGATCGTCCGGCTCGGGCTTGAGGTCGCGGGCATGCGCCCACTGGAATTTGGCTTCCAGCGTGCGGCCGACGCGCCAATAGGCGTCGCCGAGATGGTCGTTGATGGTGGGATCCTCGGGCTTGAGATCGATCGCGCGCTCGAGGTTCTTCACCGCCTCTTCGTAGTTGCCGATACGGTAATAGGCCCAGCCAAGGGAGTCGACGATGTAGCCGTCGTCGGGACGCTGCTCGACGGCACGCTTGATCATCTTCATGCCTTCGTCGAGGTTCACGCCCTGGTCGATCCAGGAATAGCCGAGATAATTGAGGACATGCGGCTGGTCAGGCTGCAGCTCGAGCGCCTTCTTCATGTCGGCTTCGGCCTTGCCCCACTGCTTGGAGCGCTCCTCGCAGATGCCGCGATAATAGTACCAGACGCTGTTGGCCTTGTCGTTGCCTGCCGGCAGCACGTCGATGCCTTGCGAATAGGTCGCGCCGCAGTCGCCGAACTTCTTGCGGCCACGCTGGAGATTGCCGAGCGCCATGATGGCTTCGAGATCCTTGGGGTCCTCGGCCGTCACGCCCTTGAGGATCTTGATCGCCTCGTCGCTGCGGTCGGCGGAATCCAGGTCAATGGCGAGCTGGATCTGCGCGTTGCGCTTGAGCGGCGAGGACGACGGCACACGCTCATAGATCTTTATCGCCATCTGCGGCCGCTTCACCGATTCATAGAGATCGGCGAGCGAGAGCAGGGCCAGGGGATGACTGGGCTGCAGATAGAGCGCGAGCTGGAGATAGACCAGCGCCAGATCCTCACCGCCGCGGCGGGTCAGGGTGGCGCCGATACCGTAGAGCGCCTCGGCTGCGCCGGCCTGCGCGGAATCGACCAGCGACGGCAGCTTCTTGCCGGCCCTGGTCTCGCGCAGACCTTCCACGATCAGCGGATGACGGGCGAGCTTCTTGTCGAAGGCCTCATAGATCGCGGTCGCCGAGGCCGCGTCCTTGTTGCGCGACAGCCAGCGCGCATAGGCTTCGGTCACGCGCAGCATGGAATCGTCGAGCTTGTAGGCGCGCTCGAAGCGGACGCCCGCCTCCTTTTCCTTGCCGGCGTTCTCGAGGATCATGCCGGTGTGCAGGTCCTTGAACAGCGGATACCATTCCGGGCCCGCCAGCTTGTCGATGGTGGCAACCGCCGCCTTGGCATCGCCTGCACCATAGGCGGCCCAGCCCGAGAGCAGCGTCGCGACGAGATCGGTGATCGGTCCGCGAATCGACTGGTTGATGTTGCTCTGCGCGCTCGGATATTTCTTCAACTTCAGGTCATGCACGCCGACCACGAGGCGCGCGACGCGATTGGTCTTGTCGATGGTGAGGATGCGTTCGGCGAGCTTGACCGCTTCGTCGATGTCGCCGTCGTCGACCGAGGAGATGAAGGCGCGGTCGAGCAGCTCGTTGTTCTTTGGGTCGGTCCGCAGCGCAGAGCGATAGAAGGCGGCAGCCGAGGTCGCATCGCGCTCGACGCTGGCGTGGCGGGCGGCGAGATAGCTGCCGGCGGTGGTGAGCGATTTCAGATCGTTTCGGGTCGGAAACTGCGCCGCCGTGTCGGCCGGATGATCCGGCGTCTGCGCCAGCACCGCGCCGGGGACCGCCACGATCGCGGAGCCGGCAAGAACGATGGCAGCAGCAGTCCAGCGGTTGAAACGATTTGAAAACATCAGGGCTCGCCTTGAGTTGGTAGTGCCTGGGTTTAAAGCAAAGGCCGTCTCGCGCGCGAACGCGGCCGGCGACATGTGACCCGGAACCGTCGGGTCGGGACAATGCCGCTTTTGGCGCCTCACCGCAAGGATTCGGACCGGGCGATCCCCTCCGCACGCCCCAAATCGGCCAAGTAACGGTTCAAGTGACCGTCAAGAGAGCCCCAAGACGACGGTACTATGGCCTTATCGTGGCCGCGGCCGGGAGCCGCAGCCGGGTCCTCACGGCGAACCTGCGCCGGATCACGCTTGGTGACCCGACGCCGCTCTTACATCGCCTCGTAGTTCGGGCCGCCGCCACCCTCCGGGGGAACCCAGGTGATGTTGCCGTTGGGGTCCTTCACGTCGCAGGTTTTGCAGTGGACGCAGTTCTGGGCGTTGATCTGGAAGCGCGGACCCGAACCCTCCTCGACCCACTCGTAGACGCCGGCCGGACAATAGCGATTCGAGGGACCGGCGAAGACGTCGTGCTCGGAGGTCTTCTGCAGGTTCATGTCGGCCACCTTCAGATGGACCGGCTGGTCCTCTTCATGGTTGGTGTTGGACAGGAACACCGAGGACAGCTTGTCGAACGAGATCTTGCCGTCCGGCTTCGGATAGTTCTTCGGCGCGTGCTGCCGGGCCGGATCGAGTGTCGCGCGATCGGGCTTGGCATGGGACTGCGTGCCGAACAGCGAGGTGCCGAACAGCGTGTTGCACCACATGTCGAAGCCGCCCAGCGCGACGCCCAGGACAGTGCCGAACTTCGACCACAGCGGCTTGACGTTGCGGACCAGGAACAGGTCCTTGCCGACCGATGAGGACCGCCAGGCGTTCTCGTAGTCGACGACCTCGTCATTGGCACGATCCGCCGCGAGCGCCGCCGCGACATGTTCGGCCGCCAGCATGCCGGTGCCCATCGCATTGTGCACGCCCTTGATGCGCGGCACGTTGACGAAGCCGGCCGCGCAGCCGACCAGCGCGCCGCCGGGGAAGGTCAGCCTCGGCACCGACTGATAGCCGCCCTCGGTGATGGCACGCGCGCCATAGGCAAGACGCTTGGCGCCCTCGAACGTGCCGCGGATCGAGGGATGAGTCTTGAAGCGCTGGAATTCGTCGAACGGCGACAGATAGGGATCTTCGTAGTTCAGATGCACGACGAAGCCGACCGCGACGAGATTGTCGTCGTAATGATAGAGGAAGGAGCCGCCGCCGGTCTTCAGGTCGAGCGGCCAGCCGAACGAATGCTGGATCAGGCCCTTCTGATGCTTGGCGGGATCGATCTGCCAGACTTCCTTCAGGCCGATACCGAATTTCGGCGGCTCACTCTTGGCATCAAGCGCGAACTTGTTGATGAGCTGCTTGGTCAGGCTGCCGCGCGCGCCTTCGGCGAACAGCGTGTACTTGCCGAGCAGTTCCATGCCGCGGGTGAAGGAGTCCTTTGGCTTGCCGTCGCGGCCGATGCCCATGTCGCCAGTGGCGATGCCCTTCACCGCGCCCTTGTCGTCGTAGAGCACTTCGGCGGCGGCAAAGCCCGGATAGATCTCGACGCCGAGCGCCTCCGCCTTGCGCGCCAGCCAGCGGCAGACATTGCCGAGTGAGCCGATATAGCAGTGATGATTGTCCATCAGCGGCGGCATCATGAAGTTCGGCAGCTTGATCGCACCGCCGGTCGTCATCCAGTAGAAGCGGTCGTCCTTCACCTGCGTCTTCAGCGGACAATCCGAATCCTCGCGCCAGTCGGGGATCAGCTTGTCGAGCCCGGCCGGATCGATCACGGCGCCGGAGAGAATATGCGCGCCGACCTCGGAGCCCTTCTCCACGATGACGATGTTGAGATCGGCGTTGAGCTGCTTCAGCCGGATCGCTGCGGCCAGGCCCGAGGGGCCGGCGCCGACGATGACGACGTCGAATTCCATGGATTCGCGCGGGGGAAGTTCTTCGATGCTCATCTGATCTCAGCCCTTGAGACGGTTCCTTGTCATTTGCGCCCCCTTGTTTCCGATTTTTCCGGGTAGGACAACCACGGAAATGCGTTCCGCTGGGATGCAAGGCGCCTTAAGATGAACTAATAGTCTGACTTTCCCAATGATCCCCGAGCCCGCACCCACCGTCCGTGAACTGCTCGCCTTCTATCTGGAGGCCGGTGTCGATTGCGCGCTCGCAGAGGAACCGATCGACCGTCTGGCGGAATTAGACGCCCCGCCGCCCGCCCCTCGCACGGTGCTGACCGAAGCGCCGCGGCCTGTCGCCGCGCCTGCGGTGATGCGCGGCGAGGCCGCACCGGCGCCCGACGTTGCGATCGCCTCGGCGCGCGAGGCCGCACGCACGGCGCCGACGCTCGAGGCCCTGCGCGAGCTGATGCAAAACTTCGAAGGCTGCGCGCTCAAGCACACGGCGACACGGCTGGTCTTCGCAGACGGCAATCCGCAGGCGCGCATCATGTTCGTCGGCGAGGCCCCGGGCCGCGACGAGGACATCGAGGGACTGCCGTTCGTGGGGCGCAGCGGCAAGCTGCTCGATTTGATGATAGGCGCAATAGGACTGAACCGCAGCACGGCCTACATCACCAACGTCATCCCCTGGCGACCGCCGGGCAATCGCACGCCGACACCGCAGGAGACGCAAGTGTGCCTGCCCTTCATCCAGCGCCATATCGAGCTGGTGAACCCGGATGTGCTGGTGACGCTCGGCAATCCCTCGACGCAGACACTGCTCTCGACCCGTGAGGGCATCATGCGCACGCGCGGGCGCTGGTTCGATTACGACACCGGCCAACGCACCATCCGCGCGCTGCCGACTTTCCACCCGGCCTATCTGTTGCGCTCGCCGTCGTACAAGCGGCTGGCCTGGCAGGATCTGCGGGCGATTGCGAAGGCGTTGGCGCAGGGACCGGCCTAACCACAAACGCCGTCTTTCCGGGGCTTGCGAAGCGAGAACCCGGAATCCATGGAGCGGCAGAGCAAATGGATGAATGGATTCTCAGGTGCGCAATTGCGCACCATAGCTCGCGGCTTCGCCGCGCCCCGGAATGACGCCTGTTTATGCCCCCTTCGGCCGCACGATCGCCCAGCCGATGCGCAGCAATCCCTGACGGCCGTTGACCAGCCATTCAAAGGCACGCGGCACTTCGGGCACGATGCCGGGGAAGCGCGCGAGAATTTCGGGCGGCGGGGTGCCGCCAGTATCGGACGCACGCCAGACCACGACGCCGCCGCTCTCGCTGAATTTTGCCTGTGACATCCACGGTGTGCGCGCAGGACGGGCATCGATGAAGAGATGCGGCCGGCCGGAATGCAGCGTGATCAGGCTTGCAAGCTGCGTCTCGCCGGCGACCGCGCGCAGGCGATGGTTGGTGCGGCGGGCAAAGCTCTCGTCGAAGAAATCCGAGATCGCGTGCGCCGGCATCGAGGTCGCGATCTCGCCGGTGCCGATCCAGGGCAGAAACAGCACGGCCAGCACGACGCCGGCGGCAGGGGCGATGACGGCCGCCGCCCATACCGTGCGCAACATCCGCGCGCGGCGCATGGCGATGAGATCGCCCGCCATGACGACCATGGCGAGGCCCGACATGACCAGCACGACGCCGGCGCCGCCGACGACCGTCTCGAACCCGAACAGGCCGGAGATCAGGACCGCCCCCAGCGCCGGCGCGAGTGCAAAGAAATAGACGAAGTTGCGAGCGAGCGGCTCGACCGGCGGGCGGTAGATGATCGGCGCCTCCTCGCTCTTGCCGGCGAACAGGGGTGTGTTGAGGAAGCTCAGCACCGGCACCGCGATCGCGCCAAACACCAGCCCACCGAGCAGCCAGGCGGCGTGGATCGCACGGCCGCCGAGGTCGGCCGTTTGCGGCAAGGCCGGCAGCGCCAGCGTTTGGGCGCGCATGAGCCAGACCGCATAGGGCAGCGCCAGCACGGCGACGACGAGGAGCGCGAACAGCGGATCGAGCGCGCGCAAGGTCCGGCGGCCGCCGGCGGTCGAGAGCGCGAAGATGACGAGCAGCGCAAGCAGGAAGATCGCAGCCGGCGTGGTCAGCAGCAGAAGGCCCGCCTCGATCGACCAGGCGAACCAGGCATTGCCGCGACGCTGGCCGATGATCTGCCAGGAATGCAGCAGCAGCAGCGCCCAGAGCGGCCGGGCGAGGACCAGGGGGCCGAAGTCGAGCGCGGACGAGGAGAAGGCCAGCACCGTCATGGTCAGCAGCACGGCGAGCACCGCCTGCTGGCTGCCAATCACGGCCCGCGCCAGATGATACAGCGCAATGAAGGTCGCGATCTCGCAGAGCTCGGCAAGGACGTAGACGCCGAAGACATGGCCGCCTGCGGCGCGATAGGCGATGTCGGCGAGCCAGAGCGACAGCGGCGGGCCGAGATCAGTGCCAACCTGATATTCGCGGCCAAAGGCCAGCAGGGTCGCAAGATTGCCGGGCGGGCTGCGGTAGAACAGCAGCGCCACCAGCAGCCACATCGTGGCCTGCAGCAGCACGGCAATCCAGACGATCAACCGCGGCCGGGCGCGAATGAGCTCGATGACCAGGGAGGTAAACCGCATGCAACGCCCGCAAGATGCAGCCAACCCGTCCAGCCGGCCCTATTCGCTCACAGCTGTTTTGATAAAGCGCGCCACGCGTCGTGGCAACTTCGGTCTGCGCTAGAGGCCCGCTGAAGCATCGATTTCAACTGCGGTCGCAACCTCGGCGACGGAGAACAGATCCTGCACCGGCTCGACGGTCCAGGGCATGTGCTTGGCGCGGGCGGCGACGACGGGGGCGAAGAAGCTGCGGTGGTGGATGGTGGGGCCGAGACGGTCGAGCGCGTCGAGATGCTCGGGCACGGCATAGCCCTTGTGCTGCTCGAAGCCGTAGCCGGGGCAATCCTGCGCCAGCGCGCACATCAGCCGGTCGCGGGTCACCTTGGCGACGATGGAGGCCGCCGCAATCGAGAGCACGATGCCGTCACCGCCGATCACCGCTTCGCAGTCGCAAGCCGTGTCGAGGCGATCACGGCCGTCGACGAAGACGAGCTTCGGAGCCTCGGGCAACGCGACCACCGCGCGCTTCAGCGCCCACAGCGAGGCGCGCAGAATGTTGTCGCGGTCGATCCGCGCGGGCGAAGCGACGGCGACGGAGACCTGCGCGGTGGCGCAGATCCTGTCGAACAATTTTTCGCGCTCTTCCGCCGTCAGGCGCTTGGAATCGTCGATGCCGCGCGGGATGCGATCAGGATCCAGGATCACCGCAGCCGCGACCACGGGGCCGGCGAGCGGCCCGCGGCCGGCCTCGTCGCAGCCCGCGACCGGCCAGATGCCCCGCTTGATCAGCGCGCGCTCGCGGCGGAAACTTGCCTTGACAGGCGCAGCCTTCTTCTCAGGGGCCTTTTCTGGCGCATCCTTGACTGGCTTCTTGGCGGACTTGTCCCGAATCATGGCCGGGATCGTGCGCAAGCCGGCTCGCCGGCGCAACCGGGAACTCCGCGCAATTCCCGTTATTCAGCGCCGCCCCTTCCGCCTCAGAACAGGCTGAGCTGCTCGCCGTTCTGCTTCGGCTTGGTAAAATGATCCGTCGTCAGCTTCGAGCGGCGCTTGTTCAGCCCAAGCCGGTCGCAGGCGATCTCGAAGCGGCGGCCGATGGTCCAGGCCATCGGGCCTGTGCCCTTCATCCGCTCGCCCCATTTCGAATCGTAGTCGCGGCCGCCGCGCATGTCGCGGATCAGGGTGAAGACGTGGCGATAGCGGTCCGGATAATTCGCCATCAGCCATTCGCGGAAGAGATCGCGCACCTCCAGCGGCAGCCGCAGCAAAACGTAGGAGGCTTCCTTGACACCGGCATGCGCCGCGGCGTCGAGGATGCGCTCGATCTCGGAATCGTTCAGGGCGGGGATCACGGGCGCGACCATCACCGTGGTGGGGATGCCGGCCTCCGAGAGCTGCTTCAGCGCCTCCAGCCGCTTCGGCGGCGTCGAGGCGCGCGGCTCCATGGTCCGTGCGAGCTTCGGGTCGAGCGAGGTCACCGAGATCGCGACCTTGGCAAGGTTGCGCTTGGCCATGCGGGCGAGAATGTCGATGTCGCGCACGACCAGCGCTGACTTGGTGACGATGCCGACGGGATGGCCGGTGCGCTCCAGCACCTCCAGAATGCCGCGCATGATTTTGCGCTCGCGCTCGATCGGCTGGTAGGGATCGGTGTTGGTGCCGATCGCGATCATCCGCGGCTCGTAGCCTGCGGCCGCGAGCTCCTTCTCGAGCAGAACAGGCGCCTCGGGCTTGGCGAACAGCTTTGACTCGAAGTCGAGCCCCGGCGACAGGCCGAGATAGGCGTGCGTCGGCCGCGCGAAGCAATAGACGCAGCCATGCTCGCAGCCGCGATAGGGATTGATTGAACGGTCGAAGCCGATGTCGGGCGAGTCGTTGCGGGTGATCACCTTGCGCGAGGTGTCGACGCCGACAATGGTCTTGAACGGCGGCAGATCGTCCAGGCTCTGCCAGCCATCGTCGAAGGCGACGCGCGCCTCGGCCTCATAGCGGCCACTGGCGTTGGACTGGGCGCCCCGCCCCCGCCTGCGCTGGCGGTCGATGGCGACCGCCAGTTCAGGAAAGTCAGAAGGCGCACCCGCCGGCTCGGAGGGCGCCGTGACCGGCGGGTGCTTGAGAGCAGAAGAAGAAGCTGGACTCATGCATTCAAGATAGCACGCCAAAGGAACAAATCAAGAACAAGAATCGAAAACGGGAAAACAACCCCATGCACAGTAGGCTGCCCAAACTTCGCGCGCGGTCCCTTGACCTCACGCAACACCGCGTGACCTCGATCCCGTTTGATGCGGCGGAAGGATCGATCTCGCCGGAACCCGGTTGATGACGATCCCGGGCGAAGGTCGGCATGATCATGACATTTCAACAACATCAGTCCGCTGCAAGCAGCGACCTCGATCTCCTCGATCGCTACTGGCGTGCGGCCAACTATCTCTCCGTCGGGCAAATCTACCTGTTGGATAACCCGCTGCTGCGCGAGCCGCTCCGGCCCGAGCACATCAAGCCGCGCCTGCTCGGCCATTGGGGCACGACGCCGGGGCTGAACTTCATCTATGCGCACCTCAACCGCGTCATCCGCGCGCTGGACCTGAGCGTGCTCTATGTCTGCGGTCCCGGCCATGGCGGCCCGGGCATGGTGGCGAACACTTATCTCGAAGGCAGCTACAGCGAGGTCTATCCTGACATCCCGCGCGATGCGGACGGACTGCGAAAACTGTTCAGGCAATTCTCCTTCCCCGGCGGCATCCCTAGCCATGCCGCGCCGGAAACGCCGGGCTCGATCCACGAAGGCGGCGAGCTCGGCTACGCGCTGGTGCACGCCTATGGCGCTGCCTTCGACAATCCTGACCTGATCGTTGCCTGCGTCGTCGGCGACGGTGAGGCCGAGACCGGCCCACTGGCAGCGTCCTGGCATTCCAACAAGTTCCTCAATCCCGCACATGATGGCGCCGTGCTGCCGATCCTGCACCTCAACGGCTACAAGATCGCGGGTCCAACAGTGCTCGGCCGGATGCCCGACAGCGAGATCCGCGATCTGTTCCGCGGGTTCGGCCATGAACCGCTGTTCGTCGCAGGCGACGATCCCAAACTGATGCACCGGGTGATGGCCGATGCGCTCGACGTCGCGATCGCCAGCATCCGCTCGATCCAGCAGCACGCCCGCGACGGGCGTGCGAGCGTGGAGCGGCCACGCTGGCCGATGATCGTGCTGCGCAGCCCGAAGGGCTGGACCGGCCCGAAGGAGGTTGACGGGAAAAAGGTCGAAGGCTTTTGGCGCGCGCATCAGGTGCCCGTCGCGAACTGCCGCGAGAACCCCGCTCACTTGAAGATTCTCGAAGACTGGATGCGCAGCTACGAGCCGGACCAGCTGTTCGACGCGAGCGGCGCGCTCATTCCCGAGCTTCAGGCCCTCGCGCCCCAAGGTAACAGACGCATGGGCGCCAACCCGCACGCCAATGGCGGGCTGCTCAAGAAGGAGCTGAAGCTGCCCGACTTCCGCAGCTTTGCCGTCGAGGTGCCGCGGCCCGGCGGCGTGACAAGCGAAGCCACACGCGAGCTTGGCAAGTTCCTGCGCGACGTCATCCGCCTCAACGCCGGGGAGCGCAATTTCCGCATCATGGGTCCTGACGAGACCGCATCAAACCGGCTCGATGCCGTGTTCGATGCGACCGAACGGGTCTGGATGGAGCCGATCGAGCCTTACGATGTGCATCTGGCACAGGACGGCCGCGTGATGGAGGTCTTGAGCGAGCACCTCTGCCAGGGCTGGCTCGAAGGCTATCTGCTGACCGGACGGCACGGCTTCTTCTCCTGCTACGAGGCCTTCATCCACATCGTGGACTCCATGTTCAACCAGCACGCCAAATGGCTGAAGGTGACGCGGCACCTGCCATGGCGACGACCGATCGCCTCGCTGAACTATCTCCTGACCTCGCATGTCTGGCGCCAGGACCACAACGGCTTCAGCCACCAGGACCCGGGTTTCGTCGATCTCGTCGCCAACAAGAAGGCCGACATCGTCCGCATCTATTTCCCGCCCGACGCCAACACGCTGCTTTGGATCGCCGATCATTGCCTGCGCACCTATAACCGCATCAACGTCATCGTCGCCGGCAAACAGCCGGCGCCGCAATGGCTGTCGATGCAGGAGGCCGCGACTCATTGTGATGCCGGCATCGGCATCTGGACCTGGGCCGGCAACGAGGACGCGAACAGCGAACCCGACGTGGTGATGGCCTGCGCCGGCGATGTGCCGACCCTGGAGACGCTCGCCGCCGTCGACCTGCTGCGCAAGGCGCTGCCGGAGTTAAGGATCCGCGTCGTCAACGTCGTCGACCTCATGACGCTGCAACCCAGGGAGCAGCATCCGCATGGCCTGTCCGATCGCGATTTCGACAGCCTGTTCACAAAGGACAAGCCCGTCATCTTCGCCTATCACGGCTATCCCCACCTGATCCACCGCCTCACCTATAACCGCACCAACCACGCCGGCCTGCATGTGCGCGGCTTTGCCGAGGAAGGCACCACCACGACGCCGTTCGACATGGTCGTGCTCAACGAACTCGACCGCTACCACCTCGCCATCGAGGCGATCGAGCGTGTGCCAGGCCTGTCGACCAAAGCCGCACAGGTCAAACAACAGTTTCGCGACAAGCTGATCGAGCATTCGCGTTACGTACGCGAGCACGGCGAGGACATGCCGGACATTCAAGGATGGGTCTGGCAGAACAGTGCCGGCGGCACCACGCCGGCCGAAGCCGGCGATTGACGGCGCCATGGCGGACGCGGTCCTCGTCCTCAATGCGGGCTCGTCGAGCATCAAGTTCGGCCTGTTCGAGATCTCGGGCAGTGAACCTGCCCTGCTCTGCAAGGGCCTGCTTGACGAGCACGAGGCGAAGCCGCGGCTGGTGGCCAAGAGCCCATCGGGCGAGGCCCTGTTCGAGACGCAGCGGGAGGCGACGGATGCCGACGGCGGCCATCTGTTCGCCGACGTGCTCGCTTTCGTCGAGGACCGCTTCGGTCATCACCGCCTGCGCGCGGTCGGTCACCGCATCGTTCATGGTGGCCCGGAATATTCAGGCCCGGTCGAATTGACTGACGAGGTCTACGCCAAGCTGGAGGCGCTGACGCCGCTGGCGCCGCTGCATCAGCCGCGGTGCCTCGCACCGGTCCACCCGGTCAGAACGATCCGGCCTGCGCTGACGCAGATCGCCTGTTTCGACACCGCCTTTCATCACGGCATGACGCCGCCAATGAATCGCTTCGCGATCCCGAAGCGCTACGAGGTGCAAGGCCTGCGGCGCTACGGCTTCCACGGGCTCTCATTCGAATATGTCGCAGGCCGGCTCGCCGAGATCGCGCCGCAACTCGCCACGAAGCGCGTCGTCATCGCCCATCTCGGCAATGGCGCGAGCCTTTGCGCCATGCGCGAGGGCCGCGGCGTCGACACCACAATGGGACTGACACCGCTCGATGGTCTCGTGATGGGCACCCGCTGCGGGGCGATCGATCCAGGCGTGCTGCTTTATTTTCTCCAGCATGAGAAGATGACGAGCGAAGATCTACAGCATCTGCTCTATCACGAGTCAGGGCTGCTGGGCGTCTCCGGCCTCTCCGCGGATATGCGGACGCTGCTGGCGAGCAGCGAGGCGTCCGCGCGCGAGGCGGTCGATCTCTTCAGCTTCCGCGCAGCGCAGGAGATCGCTGTCATGGCCAACACGCTGGGAGGCCTGGACGGCCTCCTCTTCACCGGCGGTATTGGCGAGCATGCGAATGAAATCCGCAGCGCCATCGGCGAGCGGCTCGCCTGGCTCGGCGTGCGCATCGATGCAGCGGCGAATGACAAGGGCCGCGAGCGGATCAATGCGGAGGACAGTGCTGTCGCTGTCTTCGTCATCCCGACCAACGAAGAACTGACGATCGCACGGCATTGCGTTGCCGTGCTGCAAGCCGTGGGGACAGTATCGTAGGGTGGGCAAAGCGAAGCGTGCCCACCACCCTTTATGATACCGGACAGGTGGTGGGCACGGCGCAAGTGCGCCTTTGCCCACCCTACGAGACTGTCGCTGTCTTCGTGATACCGAGCAACGAGGAACTGACGATCGCACGGCATTGTGTCGCGGTGCTGCAAGCCGTGGGGACACTATCGTAGAGTGGGCAAAGCGAAGCGTGCCCACCACTTTTTATGATACCGGACAGTGGTGGGCACGGCGCAAGTGCGCCTTTGCCCACCCTACGAGACTTCGCTCGCCGAGACATCCGGC
>NZ_JACOFQ010000019.1:0-145676 GCF_019455395.1 Bradyrhizobium sp. BR 10261 | reverse complement strand
CGGTGGCCGTGCCGTCCTGGCTGGTGACCGTGAACTGGTCCTGCACCTGCTGGCCCGCGGTGAGCTCATTGTGCGCGCCATTGCCGGTGTAGCTCCAGGCGCCGTTGGCATCGATCGTGAAGTCGCCATAGGTGCCGTGGACGTTGGTCTGGGCGACGACATGGGCTTCGCCCGTATCGGGATCCACAATCGTCAGCTGGCCGGAGGCGTTCAATGCGGCGGCAGCGTCGCCCTCCGTCACCGCCTTGGAGTCGGAGCTCACGGTCGCGTTGTCATTGGTCCCGGTGATGGTCACTGTCACCGTCTGGGTAGCTGTCGAGCCGTGGCCGTCATTGATCGTCACCACGAAGCTCTCGGTGACGGTCTGGCCCGCAGCGAGGTATTGCGCAGCCGCGTTGTTCAAACTGTAGTGCCACTGCACCGCGCCGTTGGCGGCATTGGCCGCCTCGTTGACGGGGTCGAGCGAGAAAGTGCCGAGCGAAGTCGTGTTGGAAGAGGCTGCCGCGAACGAGGCCGAATGCGTGTCGCTGAGATCGGCGTCGTTGAAACTGATAGTGCCGGCCGCGCTCTGCGAATCCGAGAGATCCGGCGTGACATTCGCGTCTTCCACCACCGAGCCGCTCTGCGGACTAGATGTCGCGAAGACCGAATCGTTTGCGCCGTTAAACTGGAGTGTCACCGTCGCCCAGCTGAGCGTGCCATTGCCCAGCTGGATCGCGTAGGTGAATGTGTCAGTCAGCGTTTGCCCGGCCGCCAGCGCCTGAAGCTGAGGGTTGATGTCGCCCTTGTCGTAATGAATGCTGCCGTCCGACTCGATCCAGATGCGGGCACCGAGCGCGCTGCGGTCTCGGGTTCCGGCCATGCCGGCTCCGTCACTGCTGTACACCACATCCTTGACCAGCAGATCAGCAGGTGCGTAGCTCTTGGTAGACGCGGAGGCGCTCGCGCCGTCGTCCAGCGAGAACAGCGTCTTGGCCGCGCCCCCAAGATCATTTGCCAGCACGTTCAAGATGAGAATGTTGCCGGCGTCTTCCGTAAACGAGAAAATGTCCGAGTTGGCTTGCGGAGTATTGCCGAACGAAACCGTGCTGCCGCCGCCCGTTGTCTGCGTCGCCATAGCTTAAATCCTCTGGGTGATGCGCCGCCCGCATTCACGGACCGGCACAAATTGCACAATGGCGCGGGGATGATCGGCCGTTGCCTTGCCTATGTTGCTGAAGAAAAATGCCAAGCTGCCCAGGATGCCTACCGTCCTGCTCAGCGCTTCGAAAATGTGCAAAGAGAACGCGTGCCGCTCAACTCTGCTCGAGGCTAGAGTCGCTCCGGGCCCGCGAGCAGATGTCGTGTAAACGGTCGCGCGCCCGACAGCCGCCATGTTTGCAAATCGCAAACTTGGCTGGATCGGAGGATCGCAGATTGACGGAGAAGAATTCGAGACTGCCCGAGCCCGGCCCAACATTGCTACAAAATGCGTGCACGTCATTCGCGACCCTCGTCTGTCAATGCAGAGCAGAGAGCGTCGCCGCAAAATCAATTCACGCAAACTGATAGCGCTCGCTCGGAGGGTGTTACGTCCACCAGCGACAATCGATCAACCTGCCAAGTCGCGTGAAAAGATCTGGAGCGGTATCCCCCTGCCCATCGCGGTCGGTGCTTGGCCGGCCACGTCTTGGCAATTATTGATTCTGCGATATTCGCGGCTTCAGAAGCGACGACAGTGATCAGGAAGCGTCACGGTCATCCGCCCTCATTAAATCAATATCTATTTTAAATTAAAGCCTCTGTCCATTTATTTATTTATTATCTGGTTTTATTGATTAATGCATCAAATTAATAACAATGAGGCTTTTGCGCCCTCCTTGCGAGGACACCGGAATTCTACGGCTTGGCCCCCAGATGCACTCGGTTCGCGAGATGATCTTTGCTTCGCGTTGACGCGTCGCCAATTGGCTAGGCCGGGGTGCCTCACAACGCTTGAACCAACTCGGCGGCGGGACCGGCTGCCTATTCAGGATCGCGCGTTAGCTCCGACCTTCATTCGACGTTGCACTTCGGAACACCGCAACGAGCCGATCGCCTTCCCAAAGCTCAACGTCGTGCTCGTCATGCATTTGCTGGGCGCGGCGCCTCGCCGTCTGCTCGTCAATGCAGTCGAGCTTTGCAGCGCAGATCACTTGCCGGCTGCCGTCCACCACGAACACCTTGTACCGCATGATGCAGTCCGATCCAAAAGGGTGGACCATCATCGTACCAGAATGTCCGGTCAAGGCAGCGCCAAACGAAGTGCGACGCAACGGAACCATTGTACGTGTGGCCGTTGGGCCATACCCATGCTTGGAGGAATGGCCATAGCGAGCGCATGCGACTGAACGGAGATGTGGTTGCCGCCCGTATCGCTGGTTCATCCGAACTGTGCACGACAGCGACCTCAGGCCGCCACTGGCGTTCGTCCGCGCTCGAACACGAAATCGCGATACCCCGCTTGCGCGGCGGCGGCACAATACTCCCTGTACTTCGGAAATCCACCCGTGAAAAGCGTAAGCCCGAGCGGCTTGTCCTTGACGTTGGCGCCGAGATACCAGGTCTTCGCCTTGTTGAGCAGCGAGCGCTGCGCGAGGCGCGCGACGAGCTCCATCCAGCCGTCTTCCGCCGCCTTGGTCGGCTCGACCGTCGCAAGGCCCCGATCGGCCATGTGCGTGATCAGGTTTGCAATCCAGTCGACGTCGTTCTCACTGATCCTGACGATGTTGGCGAGCGCCGCCGGCCCGTTCGGGCCGGTGGTCATGAACAGGTTCGGGAAACCTTCCATCATCAGGCCGAGATACGACTTCGCCCCGTGCTTCCATTTGTCATTCACCTTGCCGCCGTGGCGGCCGACAACGTCGAAGGCCGTCAGCGCGCCGGTAAGCCCATCATAGCCGGTCGCGAGGATCAGCATGTCGAGCTCGGTTTCTCCGGCCTCCGTCCGCACACCCTTCCCGGTGACTTCGAGGATCGGTTCGGTGACGCAGTCCATCAGATGGACATTGGGCAAATTGAACGTCTCGTAATATTCGGTGTCGAGACACGGCCGCCGAGCGAAGATGGGATA
This sequence comes from Bradyrhizobium sp. BR 10261, assembly GCF_019455395.1. NCBI lineage: Bacteria > Pseudomonadati > Pseudomonadota > Alphaproteobacteria > Hyphomicrobiales > Nitrobacteraceae > Bradyrhizobium > Bradyrhizobium sp. BR 10261. The sequence continues at coordinate 142,585 of NZ_JACOFQ010000019.1, read as the reverse complement.
ACCGCGGGGCTTGAGCTTTTCCGCGGTGACGGGGTCCTTGACGACCTCGCTGACCTTGTCGCGCACGAACTCGGCGACATGCTCGTTGGCCTCCTCGTTGCTCAGAAGATCGGTGAAGGTCCCGAGCATCGCAAGGCCGCCGGCCTTCCAGGCGTCTTCCATGAGTTCGCGACGCCGTACCGGCGTCACGCTGAAGAAAGCGCGCGTGGTCCACGGACGCACGCCGCCGTTCGGGCTGTTACGGGCGGCCTCGCGGATCCCGGCGTAGTTGCGCTTGACCTCGGCTACGTAGTCCGGCTCCAGCGTCTGATTGCGCATGGGCATGGTGAAGCTTGGCGTGCGCTGGAAGACGAAGAGCTCGCCGGCCTTCCGGCCGACTTCCTGGACGATCTGGATGCCGGTCGACCCCGTGCCGATCACCCCGACGCGCTTGCCGGCGAAGCTGACCGGATGGTGCGGCCACTTGCCGGCGCGCAGCAGCTCGCCCTTGTAGCGCGCGATACCCGGAATCTGGGGATCCATGGGGATCGACAACGGGCCCGTCGCCATCACGCAGTAAGTCGCCTCGACGGTCTCACCGCGATCGGTCGTCACCTTCCACAGCTTGCGCGTCTCGTCCCAGATAGCGCTGATGACGCGGGTGTTGAACTGATAGTGCTTTCGCAGGTCGAGCCGGTCAGTCACGAAGTTGAAGTAGGCGAGAAGCTCCGGTTGTGACGCGAACTCCTCCGACCAGGTCCATTCCTGTTCGATCTCGGGACAGAACGAATAGCTGTAGTCGATACTCGGAAGGTCTACGCGCGCCCCAGGGTAGCGATTCCAGTACCACACACCGCCGACATCGCCGCCCGCCTCGAATGCCGCGAGCTTGAGGCCCATCTCCCGGAATTTATACACGGCGTACAAGCCGCCGAAGCCGGCGCCCACGACGACGACGTCCAGGCGTTGTGCGCCCACCTCACTGCTGCTCATCTCGGCATTTCCTCGCTTGCGCTATTGGTTCGATTGACGCGGCGATCGCGCTGACGTTGAAAACCATCTCATGAGTTCTGCGGCGCCACCACGGCTTTGAGGCCGCGCAGGATGAGTTTCACATCCATGAAAGACTCTGGCGGCCTGCCACGTCGTCTTCAATCGCTCGCGGTGCTCGCATCGCCGGCGTCGCCGAACGACGTCCAGCCGCCGTCGACATAGAGGATCGAGCCGTTGATGTAGGACGCTTCCGACGAGGCCAGGAAATAAGCTGCGTTTGCGATCTCCGCCGGCTCACCGAAGCGGCCGAGCGGAACGCGGCGGCGGATCCGCGCGCTGTCGATGCGCCCCGATTCCTGAAGCGCAGCCACGCCCGGCGTGCGGACATAGCCTGGCGCAACGGTGGCGGTGCGCACGCCGGCAGGGCCGAGCTCAGCCGCCATGCACCGCGTCAGGATGTCGATGGCGGCCTTCGACGCGCCGTAGGCGTGGCGCGGCGCGAAAGGCAGGAATGTGTTGATCGATCCAAGATTGAGAATGACGCCGCCGCTCCCCATCAGCTTGATCGCCTCCCGCGCGCAGAGAAAGGCGCCCACGAGATTGACCTCGAAGACCTTGTCGAGCTCCGCCGCGGACTGCGCGAGCGCCGGCACGAAACCGTCGGCCACCGCGGCATCGTTGACTAGCACGTCGACACGACCGAAGCGCTGCCGGATCGCGGCAAACACCGCCAGCACCTCCTGTTCGGAGGAGACGTCCGAGACCAGGGCCATGTGTTTCGTGCCGAGCGTGCGCACGAGCTCGGCTGCGCGATCGCCATCCTTGTCGGCGACGATCACGGTATCGCCGGCTAGCGCAAATCGTTGGACGATCGCCGCCCCGATGCCGTTAGCGCCGCCGGTCACCACCACGATACGCTCCTTCGGCGCCGGTTCGGGCTTTTTCAGTTCGGCGTCCGGCGCCCCCACGACCGCAGGATGCGCGTCGCCGGGCTGATTGAAGGATTGCCAGCCGCCGTCGACGGCAAGGACTGCGCCCGTGACATACCCTGCGTCCGGCGAAGCGAGGAAGCGCGCCGCTGCGGCGATCTCGTCCGGGCGTCCCATGCGCCCCAGTGGAACGCGCCGCCGGACCAGCTCGAGGTTCGCCTTGCCGGAGCGCTCCAACTCCGCAACCATGGGCGTGCGGACATAGCCGGGGGCCACCGCCACGACGCGAATGCCATGTTTTGCCCATTCGCAAGCAAGCGACCGCGTCGCCGAAATCAACCCCGCCTTGGACGCCGCATAGGCGTTGCGTTTGGGATTGCCGAGAACGCCGGCCAGCGACGCAATGTTCACGATCACGCCGCCCCGCCCCATCATGCGCCTCGCCGCCTCGCGCGCCAGTACGACGGGACCACGCAGGTTGACGCTCAACGCCTTGCGAAACGAGGCGACGTCCGTTTCTGTCGTCGCCGCCATGGTCGGCCCGAGCGCGGCGTTGTTGACGAGAACGTCAATCCGTCCAAACCGCCGCTCGATCGCGGCGACGAGCTCCACAACGTCGTCTTCAGAAGCCACGTCGCAATAGAACGCCGCATGCTCGCCGCCGAGCGCAACCGTGATACCGCCGACGTCGGTGCCAGGCAGATCGACGGCCGCGATGACATCGCCGTCCCGATGGAAGGCCTCGAGCAGCGCCCGGCCGACGCCCCCGGCCGCTCCGGTGATGATGACAACGCGCCTTGGCTTTTCCATCGCCCACTTCCTTCGATGCGTTTAGCTACATGCGTAAAGCGCGCGCATCGGCAAGAACTTTATAGATGGGATCCTCCGGGTGCCGCGTTCCGATCGGTGTCCGCTGGCCAAAACGCGCGTCCTCGCCCTCGGTCGGCACGGCCTGCTCTTCCACCCAGTCAAACGTCACAATGCGCCGTGCGACTCGCCATTCCCCGTCGCGCTTCTCGAACAGGTCGCAATAGCGCCCTGTCATCACGTACTGCCGTACGACGCCGTCCTTGCCGGGACCGCGCTGCATGGCGAGGAAGTAGGTCTCAACCACAGCTCGCGTCGGGCCGACGAATTCGATCAGAAGATTGCCGACCTGATGGACGTTGCGCGCGCCGCTCTTGAAGATCTCGCGGGCCCAAAGGAAAAAGCCCTCCACCGGCCCGGAATAGATGCCATGCTGATCGGTGGCGTCGGGCCAATAGGTGCCGCGCAGCGTGGCCTCATCGGCCCGGTCGACGCCGCGGCAATAGCGATAGATGCAATCGCGGATCGCCTCGCGGTCCAGGAGTTCGGTCAGCTTCGCTGTATCCATCGTCATATATCTCTTCCCTCAACCAGAATCGCCATGCTCAAGACCCGGATCTGCAGGGGACCAGCAGCGCATCGAGCGGCATGACGCCCTCGCCGCGCGGCATGGCCAGAACCGGGTTGAGATCGATGCTCTCGATCAGTTCGGCATTGTCGGCTGCGAATTGCGACAGCCGCGACAGCATCTCCGCCAGTGCGTCGATATCGGCGGGCGGCGCACCGCGAACGCCCTCCAGCAGCGCAAATCCGCGGATCTCGTGGATCATTCGCTGCGCCTCGGCAACGTCGAATGGCGCGGCGCGGAACGTCACATCCTTGAGCACCTCGACGAAAACGCCGCCGAGCCCGAACATGACCACAGGACCAAAGATCGGATCGCGCACCACACCGGCAATGGTCTCCACGCCGCCCTTGATCATCGGGGAGGCGATGACGCCGTCAATTCGCGCGTCCGGCCGCTTGTCGCGCGCACGAGCCAGAATGGTTCGCGCGGCATCGCGGGCCTCCGCCTCATTCCGCACTCCGACGATGACGCCGCCGATCTCGGTCTTGTGCGCGATGTCGGGAGAGGAGATCTTGACCACCGCTGGAAAGCCGATCGCTGCCGCGGCGGCGCCGGCGTCCTCGTCGGGCCGCACCAGCGCTTCCTTCGGAAACGCAATGCCGGCCGCCGCGCGCAACAGCGATTTCGCCTCGTGCTCGCTGAGCGCGCCGTCCGGTGGCGCGATGCGCATCGCGGCCGGCAAGGCCGCGCGCGTCGCTTTCGCCGCATCGAAGCTGCGGCGAAACCAGACCAGTGCCGCCAGCGCGTCCACCAGCGCCGAGCCATCCTCGAAGACCAGGAAACCGTCGTTCTCGTAGGCGCGAACGATCTCCGTCGGCGCCGACATGGACAGCGCCAGGACCAGGCCTTCATGTCCGGCTGTTGCGGTCCGCAGCGTCTGGCGCAGCTTGGCCGAGAAGGTGGGGCTGGCCGGTCCGCTGCCGAAAATGCCGGCGAAGAGGTGATAGCCGCCCTTCTCGAGCATCGCGGCGATATAGCTCGTCATCAGCGGCAGGTCGGTAAGCGCCTGCGCCGTCGCATCCACGGGATTGCGGGGCGATGCGTAAGGAAGCATCGCCTTCAATTCCTCCTGCGCCGCCTCAGGCATCGGTGCGACGTCGAGCCCGCACGCCGAGGCGTCATCGGCCATCTGAATGCCGAAGCCGCCGGACAGCGTGAAGATGCCGAACCTGTTGCCCGCGGGATAAAGCCCGCGCACGCAGGCATAGGCCACGTCGAGGTGCTCGGCGGTGGTTCGCGCCCGATAGGCGCCATACTGCCGCAGCACCGCGTCGAACACGGCGTCCGATCCCGCCAGCGCCGCGGTGTGCGAACTCACAGCCTGCGCGCCGACATCGGAGCGGCCGACCTTCAGGAAGACGATGGCCTTTTCCCGCGCGCGCGCGACCTCCAGCGCCTCGACGAATGTGTCGCGATCGCGAATGCCTTCCACATAGGCCATTACGACCTTGACATCCGCCTGATCAATGACCCAGCGCAGCGCTTCGGCGACATCGATGTCGCACTCATTTCCCGTCGTGATCCACTGCCCGATGCCAAGGCCGCGCTGGCGCGCCAAGTGGGCGATATGCGAGCCGTAGGCCCCGCTCTGCGACACGACCGCGACCGGACCGGGCTCGACGAACGCGGCGTCGAGGATCGCCGAGAATGTCCCGTAATAGCCGATGCCGGCGTTGAACAATCCGAGGCAGTTCGGACCGAGAACACGCATGCCGCTCTGGCGAGCGATGCCGGCGATCTCATCCTGCGCAAGGCGCCCCTGCTCGCTTGCCTCGGCAAAACCCGCTGAAAACACTACCGCTGCGTTGACGCCGCGATCCGCGCAGTCCCTCAGCGCCTGGACCGTGCCTTGCGCCGGCACCGCGAGGATGGCGACATCAGGCACCTCCGGCAGCGCCGCGACGGAGCTGTAGGACCTGATGCCCTGGACGGTATCCCGCTTCGGGTTGACCGGGTAGACGGCGCCCTTGAAGCCGCCCTCGCGCAAGTACCTCAACGGGCGTCCACCGATGCGCGCGACATCGTCCGAGGCACCGATCAGGGCAACGGACCGCGGCTTGAAGAGCGGATCGAGCGAGGCTGGGGGCTGACGCATCAAGACGTGGTCCTGGTTGGGAAAGAGTTCGGCTGAACCCGGAATTGCGCTTCCGGCAGACCGGTAACGCCGAGGCCCTCGATCGCGAACAGAAAGCCGGCGTCCGGGTGCCGCGAAACCGCGCGTCCCGATCCTGAATCCTTGATCGAGGTGACATAGAGCGTCGATAGATCCGGACCGCCGAAGGCGACCGATGAGGGCAAGTCGGTCGGCGCGTCGATCAGACGATCGAGCGTACCTTCGGGAGTAAACCGCGCGATCTTGCCCACCTGCACCAGCGCGACCCAAAGGCAGCCGTCGCAATCGACGGTCGCGCCGTCCGGCCCGGAACGATATGGCGCGGTGTCGATGACTATCCGGGGTTCTCGATCAGGCTTATCACCGGGCCCATAGCGAAAGGCGCGGATTGCGCGGTCGAGACTGTCGGCAAAATACATTGTGCGGCCGTCGGGGCTGAAGCAAAGCGCATTCGAAATGCGAATGCCATCGGCAAGCACCGTATGCGCACCGGCAGCGTCAATGCGAAAGAGCTGCCCCAACGGCTCCGCATGGACGCCCATGGTGCCGCAGAGAAACCGTCCCCAACGATCCACCTTGCCGTCATTGAAGCGCACGCGGACATCGCGAGGCTCGGGCAAGAACAGCGATGTCAGTGAGCCGGAGCCGAGATCGAGCTGGTAGATGCCGTCCACGAGCGCGACGACCAGCGCGTCGCCTTGGGCAAGCGCGACAGAGCCGACCGTAGACGGGACATCCCAATGCCGCGTGTCACCCCTCGCCGGCTCATAGGCATGCACGCGGCGCGAGACGCCATCGACCCAATACAGCCGTTGCCGCTCGGGATCCCAGAGCGGGCTTTCACCCAACTGGGCGGCTGTCGCCGATATCCGGCTCACTTGCAGCGCCATCAAGCAGTTCCGCTCATGCTCGCTTCGTCTCGCGAAGACACGCGAGAGCGCGGGCCGGTCTGCCGGCCCGTCGATTCGTTCACTGGGTCTTGAGGAGATCGCAGGTGCTCTCCGAGGCTGGGCGCCAAGCGTCCTCGGCCGGAATGGTCGACGTGATCTCGTAGTAGTCATAAGGATATTTCGACTCAGCCGGCGCCTTGATGCGCGCTGCATAGAGCGGCCGCATCACCTGGCCGTCAGCACGGATGCTGACATTCTTCATCTCGAAATCGTTGATTGGCGTCGTCTTCATCTTCCGCACCACTGCTTCGCCTTCGTCGGTCTGCGCCGCGGCGACCGCCTTGAGATAGTGCGTGACCGCGCTGTAGGTGCTCGCCTGCGCCTCGTTCGGGACGCGGTCTTTGAATTCCGCCTGAAAGCGCTTCGCAAAGGCGCGCGTCTCATCCGTCATGTCCCAGTAGAAGGGCGTCGTCAGGCGCACGTTCTGCAGCGGCTGCAGGCCGATACTATGCGTCTGATTGAGCAAGAGACCCAGCGGGGCAAGCTGCTGCTTCTGCGTCAACCCGAATTCCTGTGCCTGCTTCATGGCATTAGCGAAGTCTGATCCCGAATTGGCGAGCGCAATGACCTTTGCATCACTCGCCTGCGCCGTCAGCAGGAACGAGGAGAAATCCGAAGAATTGAGCGGGTGCAGCACGGAGCCGACGACCTTGCCGCCATCGGCCGTGATGAAGTTCGTCGTATCGGCCTGCCAGGCCTTGCCGAACGAATAGTCGACGGTGACGAAGAACCAGGTGTCGAGCCCTCGTGCGAGCAGCGATTTCACCGTCGCCTTGGGCAACGCATAGGTGTCCATCGTCCATTGCGTTGTCATCGGTGAGCATTTTTCGTTCGTGAACATTGAGGCCGCCGTTCCCGCCAGGAGATACGGCTTCTTCCGGTTCTTCATGATGTCCTGCACGCCTAGCGCGATCGAGGACGCCGAACAGCCGACAATCGCGTCCACGCTCTCGTTGTCCAGCCAGCGCAAGGCAATGGCCATGCCGATATCCGGCTTGTTCTGATCGTCGGCCACAACGAGCTCGATCTTCTTGCCGTTGATGGCGCCGCCAAAGTCGCTGATCGCGAGACGTGCGGCGACGACCGAACCCGGCCCGCAATTATCCGAATAAGGACCGGCCTGGTCGTTCATGATGCCGATCTTGATGACGTCCCCGGAAATCCCCTGCGCGCGGACCGGCGTTGCAGGGCACGAAATTGCGCTCAACAAGATCGCCACAGCGGCGACATAGCTAACCGAGAGTCTCATATGCTCCTCCTTACGGTCCGCGGCTCTTCTTGTTGTGGTGGGCCGCCAATGAACGATTGATGCGCGCTCAAGAGAACGCGTAGGTAATTCCTCCGTCGACAAACAGCATGTCGCCGGTGATGAAGCTCGCCTCATCGCTGGCAAGAAATACGGCTGCGTTCGCCACGTCGCGCGGCTCGCCCAGACGGCCGATCGGCACGCGTGCGCGGCGCCGCTCCCAGGCTTCCTCGCTGACGACAAGATTGGCGCCGTCCGTCGGCGTCGGCCCGGGCGCGATCGCGTTGACACGAATCCGGCGCGGCCCGAACTCGGCCGCGGCGGATCGCGTCGCGCCCGCCACCGCGGCCTTCACTGCGCTGTACATCACGCCATTCGCCATCGCGAGCACGGCCGACGGCGATCCAATATTCACGATGGCTCCGCCCCCGGCCGCGGTCATTGGCTCGAGCACCGCCTGGTAACCCCAGATCACACCCTTGAGGCCGACATCGATCATCCGGCCGATCATCTCTTCGGTTTGCTGCTCCAGCGGCCCGTAGCGATTCCACATCGCGTTGTTGACCAGGACAGTGGGCGGACCGACGGTCCTGAGGAGACGATCGACTGCCGCAAAAACGTCGGCCCGCGCCCCCGCGTTGCCGACGATCGCTACCGCCTTGCCGCCCTCCGAGACGATAGCGTGCGCCGCAGCATCTGCGACTTCCGCCTTGAGATCGAGCACCCCGACTGTCGCGCCCTCACGGGCAAATGCCTCTGCGATGGCGCGGCCAATGCCACGCCCTGCGCCGGTGACGAGCGCCACGCGCCCCTGCAGCCTACCGCTTCCCAACGACGTCCTCCAGCTCAGCGCCCGCGGCGTCGTATCGCGCCGTCGGACTTGACTGTAGGCAGCATGTCATGCGCTGTTGAGGCGAACCAAACATAATTCATATGCGAAGCCGACTTTCATATCCGTGAATTTTGCAGGGACGATGGAGACGCAGTGATGCAAGCGGCGGTAACGAAATCCGCGGCGGTACCGGGCGGGCCATCCACCGTGAAGTCGGCGCTTCGCGCACTGGAGATCCTTCAGTTCTTCATGAACGTTCGCCAGCCGCGCGCCATGTCGGAGATCGGGCTCGCGCTCGGCTATCCGCCGTCGAGCACGACGGTCCTGCTCAAGACCCTCGTCACCATGGGCTACCTGAATTACGATCGGCGCATGCGCGTCTATTTTCCAACACCCAAGGTGACTTCGCTCGGCGACTGGATTCCGCGCACTCTCTTCGGCAACAGCCGCACGCTCGAGGCCATGCACGACGTCCATGCGGCGACCGGCGAAACAGTCTCGATCGGCACGACGAACGACGTCTATCTGCAATACGTCAAGATCGTCCAATCAATCCACCCGCTCCGCTTCCATGTGGATGAGGGGACACTGCGCCCATTGACTCAATCGGCGCTTGGCTGGCTCCTGATGTCGACGATGTCGGACGAGAAGGCCGACAACATCATTCGCCGTGCGAATATCGCCACCCCCAACGCGTCGGATCGCGTGAAGCTGTCGGACATGATGGACCGCATTCGGAAGATCCGCGGCAAGGGATGGTGCTCGGCCGAAAACATTCCCATTCTCGGTGGCGGGACCATCTGCGTGCTGCTGCCCGTGACGATCCAAAGCCAGCCGGTCGTACTCGGCCTCGGCGGTGCCGCCGAGCGCATCCGGCAGAACTTTGATCGTTACCTGGCCGTCCTTCAGCGGGCGGCGAGGTCGGTCAAGAAGGACAACGACCTCGAGCAGCCGGTCGGCGTCGATTTCTGACGCGGCAATCAACCGGGAAGTTGGAGCACTGCCTTGGCCAGGATATTGCGCTGAATCTCGTTGGAGCCGCCGAAGATCGCGGGCGCGCGGGAGTCGAGAAAGAGATTCATCGCATCGATATCGATGTCTCCGGCGCCGAGATCGTCGGCAAATCGTGCCTCTTCGCCTGCGACAGTTAGCATTTCCTCCGTGATCCGCTGATAGAGCTCAGTCGTGAATATCTTGAGAGCGGAGACATCGGCGCCAAGTTCTCCGCCCGCACGCAGGACTTTCGCATAGCGCTCGAAGGCTGATCCGAGATCGTAGAGGTCGAGCCGCAACCGCGCGAAACGGGACAGAAATGCGGGATCCTCGAACGCACCACGTGCTTCTGCAAGCCGCCGCAGACGTTCGAGCGCATATTCCGGCCGCGTCGGCGCGCCGAGAAAGATACGTTCGTGGCCGAGCACCGACTTCGCGACGGTCCAGCCCTCGTGGATCTTGCCAACGAGGTTCTTCAGCGGCACACGCACGTTATCGAAGAAGACCTCGCAGAAATCTGTCTCGCCGCGCAGATTTTCGATCGGCCGGACACGGACGCCGGGCGAGGTCAAATCGAGCAAAAGAACGGTGATACCCTTCTGGCGTACCTTGGCGTCGCGCTCGGTACGGACGAGGACGAAGATCCAGTTGGCGCAATGGGCGAGCGTGGTCCAGATCTTCTGTCCGTTCACCACGAACACGTCGCCATCCAGCTCAGCGGATGTCCTGAGGCTCGCGAGATCAGATCCGGCATTGGGTTCGGAATAACCCTGACACCAGACGTGCTCGCCGGACAGGATGCAAGGCAGGTAGTGAGCCTTCTGTTCCTCAGTGCCGTACTGAATCAGGAGCGGACCGACCAGGCCGATACCATGATCCGGAATGCGTGGACAGCCGAGACGTCCCCATTCCTCGACATAGATCATGTGCTTGGCCGCCGAGAGGCCCATGCCGCCATATTGCCGCGGCCAGGTGGGCGCCAGCCACCCCTTGGCGGCCAGCGCATGGTACCATTCGGCGACTTCGTTGAAGAGTGGACGCTGCTTGCGCATGTACCGGAGGTGGGGGGGGCAGTTCTGGTCGACCCACGTACGAAAGACCGACCTGAACTCCTCGTCGGGAACCTCGTTCCAGTCGGGCGCCATCAAAGCACGTCCTTGAAAACGGGCGTGCGCTTCTCCATGAAAGCCCGCATCGCTTCCTTGGAATCCTCGTGCTGCGTCATCTCCACCGTGAGGTTCTGCTCGAAACGATAGCCGTCCTTCAGGCCCATCGTTTCGACCGTATTGATCGCGCGCTTGGCAAGCTTCAGCGCCATCGGGCTCTTCTTGGCGATCTCGGCCGCCATCCTCATGGCTGACGGCATCAGCTCTTCCCGAGGCAGGCAGTCCTCGATGATGCCACGGCGATAGAGCTCGGCCGCAGGCACCCGGTAACCGGTCAACACCATGCGGCGCGCCAGCGTATGCGGGATGATCCGCATCGTATGCCGCACCCCGCCCATCAGCCCGACGTCGATCTCGGGCAGGCCGAAGACCGCATTCTCGGACGCCAGGATGATGTCCGAGCAGAGCGCAAGGCCGAGGCCGGCACCCAGCGCCGGACCGTTGACCGCGGCGATCACCGGCTTGTTGGATTCGATGATGCAGAAGCCTACCTCACGAGCGCGCCGCAGATGCCGATAGGTGTCGCCCGGCACCGCCCCGACCTTGCCGCGCGACTTGATGTCGGCACCTGCCGAAAAGGTCTTTCCGGCGCCGGTCAACACGATCACCCGCACCGACGGGGTCTCGTTCAGTTCGTCGAAGACCGCGATGAACTCCTCGACGAACTCCTTGGATTGTGCGTTCACCGGTGGCGCATCCATCGTCACAATCGCGATGTGATCCTTGATCTCGGTCTTGATCAGATTGTTGTCCATTAAGTCCTCCCGCGGCCATAGCCGCTTTCGCGTTCGACAAATTCCAGGCGCAGCTGTTCAGGTTGGCCCAGCATGGCATTGAGATTGATGGCGCGTTTCAGATAGAGCCCGATATCGCATTCGTCGGTGTAACCCATGGCACCATGAAGGTGCACCGCGCGGCGGCAGATCGAAAATGCGGCTTCGCCCGCGCGCGCCTTGGCCGCCAGCACCGCGAGTTCCGCCGCATCGTCATCCTTTGCCTGTAATGCATCGACCGCGTTCACCACGGCGGCAGCCGCGAAATCCGCCTCGATCCACATGTCGACAAGCCGATGCTGAATGGCCTGGAAGCTGGCGATCGGCTTGCCGAACTGCACGCGGTCGCTCGTGTAGGCAATGGTGAGCTCAAGCGCTTTCGACGCCACTCCGGTCAGCTCGGCTGCGAGTGCCAAACGCGTATGCAGGATGGCCCGCCGGAGCAGATCCTCGCAGCGGTTCGCGCGCGACAGCACGCGATCCGCCGGCACCGCGCAATCGGAAAACGAGATGGTCGCAAGCGCGCCGCCGTCAACTCCGGCCCGTTCCGAAATCGCCACACCTGGCGCATCGGCAGCGACGCTGAGGAGTATGACGCCGTCGGCGCTCTGAGCGACCACAAGGAAGTCCGTTGCCGAACGTGCCGCATCGACGAAGCGCATCTCGCCCGACAGCAAGATGCTTCCATTGACGCTGCGTGCGGTCATCGGCTTCGCACCGGACGTCCATGCTGGTACGGCGATGATCTCGCCACTGGTCATTCCAGCCGCAAGACGGCTGCGCTCCGCACCCGGCGAAGCTCCACCGACCAGCGTCGCAGCGAAGACGGAGGCTGCACCGGTCGGCTCGGCGATCAACGCTCGCCCCAGCGCCTCACTGAGCACGGTCTGCTCGCGCAGCCCGAGGCCCGCGCCACCGCATTCCTGCGGCAGCAACAATCCGATCCAGCCGGCTTCAGCCATCGCAGACCAGATTAACGGGTCCATGGTCCCGCCGCGTCCGCGCCTCTCGCGCATTGCCTTTGCTCCCGGAAAGCGGCCGGCAAAGCCGGTGACGCTGTCGCTAAGCATCACGAGTGTACCATCGGGATCGTCGAGCATCAGTTCGGGCATGGTCTCTGCTTTTGTGTGGCACCTTCTTCAGCGGGCGCACAGCGGTGCGCCGGCGTCAGTTCGGTAACGCATGATCCTTGAACAGTTCGCGCAGCTTGGTCTTTTGCAGCTTTCCGGTTGCGGTGTGGGGCAACTCGTTCACGAAGACGACATCGTCGGGCAACCACCATTTGGCGACGCGGACGGACATGTAGTCCAGGATGTCCTCGCGCGCGGGATCGGTGTCTGGCTTTCGGACCACGACCAGGAGCGGCCGCTCCTGCCACTTCGGATGCGGCAGACCGATGACCGCTGCCTCCTGAACGGCCGGATGGGCAACCGCGACATTCTCGAGATCAATCGAGGAGATCCATTCGCCGCCGGACTTGATCACGTCCTTCGAGCGATCGGTGATCTGGATGTAGCCGTCGGGATCGATCGTCGCGACATCGCCCGTCGCGAACCAGCCTTCAGCATCCAACACTGCGCCGCCCTCCCCCTTGAAGTAGCCCGCGGCAACCCATGGGCCGCGCACCATCAGGTTTCCGGCGCTTGCGCCGTCATGCGGAAGCGGCGTTCCGTCTTCGTCGACGATCCTGAGCTCGACGCCATAGATCGCGCGCCCCTGCTTGCACTGAACCGATACCTGCTCGGCGACAGGCAGATCGCGATGGACCGGCAGCAGATTGCCGATCGAGCCGAGCGGGCTGGTCTCGCTCATTCCCCAGGCGTGAATGACGAATGTAGCGAAGATGCTGCGGAACTTCTCGATGATGCTGCGCGGCGCGGCGGATCCCCCGACGACCACGCGATCGAGCTTGATCGCGGAGAGATCGAGCGCGGGATTTTCCTCGATGTACTTGAAGAGGCCGAGCCAGACGGTCGGCACGCCGAGCGAGAAGTTGCAGCCTTCCTGCGCCGCCAGCTCGAAGATGCTCTTGCCGTCCAGGGCGGGACCGGGCAGCACGACCTTGGCCCCACACATGGCGGCAGCATAGGGAATTCCCCAAGCATTGACGTGGAACAAGGGCACAACGAGAAGAACGCTGTCGCCACTGCACAGCTTGAGACCATCGTTCGCGCAGGCGACAAAGGAATGCAGGATGGTCGAGCGGTGACTGTAGAGCACCCCCTTGGGGTTGCCGGTCGTGCCGGATGTGTAGCAGAGCGATGATGCGGAGCGCTCGTCGAATACCGGCCAGCTCAGAATATCGTCTTCCGCCTCGACCAACGTCTCATAAGAGAGACAACCGAGAGGCTGAGCCGGAAGGTGCGCGCTGTCCGTCATCGCGACCAGATGCTCGAGGGTGGTCAGATTCGGCCGCAGCTTGTGAACGAGATCCGCAAAGGTGATATCGAACAACAGAACCCGATTTTCGGCGTGGTTGATGACGTAATCGATCTGCTCCGGAAACAGGCGCGGATTGACGGTGTGCAGCACCGCGCCGATGCCGGATACGGCGAAATAGAGCTCCATATGACGATGGGTGTTCCAGGCGAGCGTCGCAACGCGATCGCCTGGCCCGATGCCAAGTTTGATTAACGCCCTTGCGAGTTTTGCGGCGCGCGAGCGGAGCCCGGCATAGTTGCTGCGATAGATCGTCCCCTCGCAGGTCTTGCTGACGATCTCCGCCTTGGGATGGTAATGCGCTGCATGCTCGATGAGACTCGAGATCAGTAACGGTCGATCCTGCATCAAGCCGAGCACTGACGCTTCCTCCGTAATCCTGCGGGGCGGCCATTGTTGATGTTGCTCGCCGCCGGCCCCGACATTTCTTGGTGGAGGTGTGCGCTGTCAAACGAAACGATCCGCGCGAGGTGAATTTCACATCCTTGAAAATGCGCTGATGGCGATCGCATCGCCTTTCGTCTGCGGCACTCCCTGCGCCATCATGAGGCAAACCAGAGCGATCTCGCAGACCAAGATGACCATTTCGCAGCGTGCCGAAGTGCACGACGTTGCCGTAGCATCTCGCCAGGGAAGATCGGCTCCGACCATCGCCGCGACTCTAGTTTTGCGGGGTTCGGGTCCCTGGTCCGCTACATCGCGAAGCCCAATATTTCGGAAGCCCTAACTAAGAAATAGCGACGGTGAAGAACATCAACCGCTTACTGGTCGCACCACTGGGCTTATTCGACCGAACATGGTCATGCGTCTTTGCACCACATGACAATCAAAGCGCCGCCACGGTTGCAAAGCCGTGCTCTGCCGCCTGGAGAGCTGCGGCGATGTCGACCTCGGTATGAGCGGCACAGAGGAACATGTTGTGCTTGGGATGGAAGTAAACGCCCCTTGCAAGCATCGCGCTGCAGAAGGCTGAACCCTTCCGGTAGTCCGGGTCCTCTTCAAACAAGAGGGTCGGCATTTGCACCGGTCCCGATTGGCGGATCGAAAGACCGAACTGATGGGAACGCGTCTCGAGGCCATCACGCAGCGTTTGCCCGAGCTGCGCAAGGCGGGTCGGCACATCGTCCCTGCGCACGATCTTCAATGTCGCGACGGCAGCAGCCATGGCGACGGCGCCTGCCCAGAATGACCCCGTGACGAAGACCTGGGACGCAGCACGACGCAGCCAGTCGGCACCGGTCACAGCCGCCAGGGCATGACCATTGGCGATCGCCTTGCTCCAGGCAGATAAATCGGGCCGAACGCCAAGCCCTTCCCAGCTACCCGCCGCATTGAGGCGGAAGCCGGCGCGAACTTCGTCGATGATAAGCGCCGCCCCCTTGCTGTCACAGATGCGACGCGCCGCACGCGCGAACTCCAACGTTGGAAGTTCCTGGTCGACCCCGAGATCGTGGCGAAATGCCGAAATTAAAATTCCAGCAAGATCATCGCGCGCCGCGTCAGCCGCCGCCTCGAGACTCTCGACGTCGTTGAAAGTGAAATATCCGAGATGAGCGCGATCCTCCGCGGTCACGCCGAGAAGCGAAGGTGAGCACCACGGCACGGCACCATGATAGGCCTTCTTGGCGACGAGGATCTTTCGCCGACCCGTTGCGGCCCTTGCGATCGTGACGCATGTCGTCGTCGCATCGGTACCGTTCTTCTGAAACTGGGTCCAATCGGCATGGCCGACCGTGTCGACGACGAGTTCAGCCAGCTCGACCATGATCTCGGCCGGACCGTTGAGGCAGTCGCCGTCGCGCCGTTGACGCTCGGCCGCTTCCTCCACCTCGGGATGATGGTGGCCGAGCAGGTTGGGACCCCAGCTGCACATGAAGTCCACGTAGCGGTGACCGTCGACATCCCAGAGCACGCCGCCCTCGCCGCGGCTGAAGAACTGCGGATACGTCTCCGGCAACTTGGCCGCGTGGAGATGTCCCCACATCCCGCCTGGCACGACCTTCTCGGCCCGAGCCCGCAGGGCAGCATCCCTTGTCCTGATCAGTTCCGGCATGCCCTTCTCTTTCCCTGTCTCTCTTCTATTTGATATATCATATATTATGTTGTCGGTGACAAGGGAATTGTTGCTTTACCGGCCCAGACCCGTAGACCCTCTTATCGAGGCTAGGGTCCGGATTCCGACTCCGTATCGGCGCGGATTGCCGAAACGGCCCAGACCTTTCGGGGACCGAGAATGGCTGACGTTGACCAGAGACATGGTGAAGGCGGCGTGGGGCCGGTGGCTCGCGACAGCCTGACGAGCCTGGTCTACAACAATCTGCGTCAGGCGCTGATGGAAGGCCGGTTCTGGCCAGGCCATCGCTTCAAGATTCGCGACCTTGCCGCGACCATGAACGTGTCGGAGACGCCGATCCGCGAAGCCCTGATGCAGCTGGTGCGCGGCCGTGCGCTCGAGATGCAGGCGGGACGCTCGATCATGGTCGCCCACATGACGGCGAAGCAATATATCGAGCTCAGGACCGTCAGGCTGTTTCTCGAAGGACTTGCCGCCGAGCACGCAACCACGCGCATCTCCGAAGCCGATATCGACAAGATGGAGGTCACTCATCGCGAGTTGATCAGCGCGGAGAAGGAGCGCAGATGGTCCGACGCGGTCCGCGCCAACTGGCAATTCCACCGCGGTCTCTATGATGGATCGGGTCTTCCCGAAGTGCTCGCCATCCTTGACGATATCTGGATGCGCAACGGACCCTTGTTGAATTTCCATTACCCGCACGCGCCCCCCACCTATCCAAACGAACATCAGCACCTGTCTGTTCTCAAGAATCTGCGGCAGCGCCGGCCGGACAAGGTTCGCGAGTCGATCCAGGCCGACATGATGGAGGGCGGCCAGAATCTCGTCCGGTTGCTGGAGAAGCATGGCGGCACGCGCTTCATGACTCCAGAGACGGCCATTGACGACGACGTCGAGATGGAAGCGACGCAGACGCGCGCCGCACCGCCATCCAAAGCAGCGCGCGCGAAATCCAGACGTGGCTGACAACCGGTCACGCGGAGCGGGGCGCTGAGAAGCGATCGAGGATGTTGCGGGTGATCCGCTGCGTGAACGGATCGCCGCGCTTCAGCCCCATCACCCATTCGCAGGTCGCCGCCGTCAACACTTCGCCCTTGCCGCGGGTCATGTGCACCATCATGCCGGAGCCGTATTTGTAACGGGCCAATCCCTCGGCCGTGAGCTCGCCGGTGATGCATTCCACCAGGCCTTCGTGGTCGCTACTGCGCACGTAATAGCGGAAGCCCTCACCTTCCGGCTCGTCTTCGGCCAGGACGGCCGGCGCCATCGCCAGGATCTGGATGGTCTCGGGCTGCCCCTCGGCCGGGACCGGAAAAGGAAGACCGTTGCGGAACGTGTAGTCCAGCCCGTCGACCTCGTAGGCGAAGATGTGCTGCTTGTCGCCGAAGATATCGGCATAGTGCAGCCCTGTGCCGGCGAAGGCCCAATGCTCCGGGCGATAGACGGTAAAGCCTCTTTGGCCGTTCGGCGCGAAGCCGCCCCAGGATGCGTAGAGGCCGTGCGCGCCGTTCACGCCGACCGTCGAGGCGCCGGGCCAACGCACGTTGCGATCTTCCCAGGCCGACGTCATCAGACGCGCACGGTCCGTGCCGACGATCGGGTCCTTGTGGATAGCCTTGAACTTGTAGCAGACTTGGCGCTTGCCATCATCTTCGAGCCGGATCTGCCACAGGAAATTGGCGCCGAAGCGCGCGAGCCGCCCGCCGCCTTCCACATAACGCTCGATCGCCTCGCGCATCTCCCACGTCCAATACTCGTCATGGCCGATGATGGTGACGCAAGGATAGGCGTCGAGCAGTTCGGGCCGGTAGTGAAGATCGGTCTGGGTGATCATATCGAGGGCGTAGCCTTCCTTCTGCGCCCAGTGCACGAAATGCCGGTCGAACTGGGCCCAGCCCGCCGCTGCGTAATACTGGCCAAAGCCGTTAGCGAAAGCCCACTCCTTCATCGGATAGCGCGGCGCGTCACCCATCTCGGGTGCAGGATCGGCGCAGATGCGCGGCGCTCCAGGGGGCAGCCAGACCACGCCGCGCGTCCACGGCCGCTGCAGCGACAGCACCGGCGAGGGCTCGTCCCTGTCAGGACCTTCGACCCCGAAATAATGATTGGCACCGCCGAAATCATTGTACGCGGTCCAGGTGCCGGTCGGTAGGATCATCAGGATCTTTGCATGCCGCGTCGCCTCGGTCGGGCGCACGACGAAGAAATGATGCTGGACGAAGCGGGCCCCGTTCGCTCGCTCGCACGACGAGACCACGCGATAGAAGCCCGAGCGCAGATTCGCTGGCAATGTCCAGCGATGAGCGACGGGCCAGTTGCAGCCATTGCGATAGGCATCGGACGGCGTCGCCGTGAACACGCCCTCAAGCGCGTCGATCTCATGCACCATCTCGGGTTCGAGATCGTCGCGATAGATCTGCAGCCGCCAGGCCTTTACCGTTGCGGAAGAGCGAAAGACGACTTCGTCTCCGGGATCGTAAGACATTGCGTCGGTATAGGTGTAGACCTCCGCTACGGCAGGATCGCCGCGCGGCGCTTCGTACCAGGGCTGGCTGCCCCAGTGCTCGTCCGCATGCATCGGGCGCGCCTTGCGGGGAGCGACATTGAGGGCTCCCAATTCCGGGGCTTGAAAATCGCACTTGTCCGGCATGACAGCCTCCCTGGTTCGAGAACCATCTCTGGCGACGAGATGGCAATTCTTGTGGCGCCGAAGTCCAGTCAGCCTGCTAGGCTCTGGCAGGCATGATGAAAGGCCGTGGATCGAGAAACCGGTTCACGACGTTCAGGGTGATGGTGCTGATGTTGTTGTCATAGTTGTTGTGGCCCAACGACATGCCGTAGGTGATCGATCCCGTCGCAAAGACCCCGCCACCGTGGGCGGTCTCGAAGAACACCATGTCGGCGCGCACCAGGGCATTTTGCGTGCCGTCGAGACCATCGACCACGGTGCGAAATTCCTCGGGCGTCGGCAGCGCGCCCGCGCCCAATCCTTCCGACGTCGCGATCCGCAACGCATGCGGCGGAGTTCCGAGCTCGAGATCGTAGCGGTCGATTTCGCTGCCGACGGCGCCGTTGTAGCGAAATCCAAAATCACCGAACTTGTCGTGACGGCCTGTGCCCTCGAAGATGAACGCGACACGCGTATCCTCGCTTTCAGCCGTGCGCAGATAGTAGCCGCAGGTATCGTTGATCATGGCCGAGAACCCGACGCCGACGAGCTTTTGCGGCGCAAAGCCCGAATGCCGCCACAGTGAGCCCGGCTCGCCGGTGCCGGCAAGATGAACTTCGCCCGGCTCCGATTCCCAAGTGCGGGTTCCGGCCATGCCGCGGCGAACCTCGAGCGCGGCGGGCGCGGCCGGATGAAAGCCGCAGCGCCAGTAGAATGCATTGCCTCCCATCGAGATGTGCCGTCCGCCGGCGTTCTGATACGCCATGATCGCGTTCATCATATTGAGGCTATAGTACTCGGGATGGGTCGGCGTCATCATGACCCGGTAAGGCGCAAGTGCACGCGCGCCTTCCCGGTCAAGCTCGACATCCGTGATCAGGTCGTAGGCGATGCCTTTCTCCTCGAGCCAGTCGAGGATGTGGGTGTCGTTGATCAAATTGAACCAGTAGCCGCGCGGGCGCATGTTCAGGATGGGTCGCAGCCAGGAGCTGTACGCTCGCCCCGAGCCGTCGACATGGCAATCATAGGTCGACTGGCCGATCTCCGGGTTCTCCTGCATGAAGACGTCATCTTGCGGCAACCACAGAACATGCTCCATCAGCGTCTCGAAGTGGACTTGATAGAGACGCAACGCGCTGTTGGCATAGGCGAGATAAGTCGCGACCGAAGCGACCACGACGAGATCTGCGCGCCGCGACGTCTTGCCTGGCGTCACGAAGAAGGTGACGTAGCTCTCGCAGTCCCGGTCAGGATCGTCGCCCCCCGGGGTCAGCCGGAGCGCGTAGACGCCTGACCGCCAATGGGCCGGCACATCGAGCGTGCAAGTGGTCTGCCACTCGCAATCGTAGATGTCGTCGCTGTGGAAATGAATCGCCGCATATTCCTGCGGCGACATCCGCCAGTCGTGGACGGATCCAGACCAGTGAAAGCCTGTCACGCCCCTGCGCGGTAACTGGCGGAGGTTGCCGTGCAGGCCGTTCGGCGAAAGATCCCTGATGGACGTTGACGAGATTCCATTCGAGAAGTCCCAGAAGGCGGCAAGCCCGACATCACTTGCTCCCGTCCGCTGCCGGCCGTCGAAGACACGCAGCGCCTCTGCGTCCAGCGGACGCGAAAAGACACGAGGCGCCTCGATCTTGCCGTCGAAGTGCGAGGTATATTGGCGATCGCCGTTCAGATGGTGGGCCGCGATCAGGAACGGCAGTCCGGAGTCGAATGCAGGCACGTGCGGCAGAGCGAACGATTTCGAATAGGCGGCCGCCGGCCGAACGCCGTCTGCCGGAACGATCAGCGACACGGAGGCCGATCCTTGGGCAAGATCAAGCGCGCACGATACGAATGCCCAGTCGCGCGGGCGCAGCTTGACGTCGAGGGCAAAGCGGGCTGGCGTACCGCTCGCTTGGCCCAGCACCAGGACCGGATGCCCCTCCTCGTCGAGCTCGAGCGCATAGCCGCGCGCCGAGCGCTCGCACCAATTTCCCATCACGGCTTTGGCATTATCCACGATCCGCGTCGGATACACGTAGGCTCCGAAACACCAGTGCCCGCCGGTCGGGACCAGCGCGCCACCGTGGTCAATGACAGCGTTGGATCCCGGGCGGATCGGTTGGTCGAGGCAGGCATGCTCACCGTCAATGGGGCTCGTCATCACCTCATATTTGAAGCCCGGTCCGTTGGCATCGACATCGCCGCAGCGCAGTCTGAGCACCTCGATCTTGACGCTCGGTCGCTTGCTGCTCAGTTGGAAGCTCACGGCCTCGCCGGCAGGGACGCTGATGCGATCCGGATAGCCGAGATACTCGTTGGTCCTATAGATCACCGAAAACCTCCGCAGGCAGCGTCGTGCCCGTCATGTCCTGCCAACGCAGCTTGAAGACATGCCACTCCGCTTCAGCGAGAGAGGTGAAAACGCGATCATCGACGAAAGGCATCGGATCGCCTCGACGCTCGGGGATGCGTGATAGCCGCCAGGCCTTGCCGGGTTCGAGCACGATCAGGACCAGTCGCCCTTCCGGCCTACCCCATCGCATCCGCGCCAACAGCTTGCGAAGTTCCGGGCTATGTACGCCGAGTGGACTTGCGCGGAACTCCTCGACGAGATCGAGCCGTCCGGGATCGATCACGTAGCGCATCGCACCGGGGTCACTGGTGTGATCCATCGTACATCCTCATCTTGCAAAGGCGAATAGCGGAGGCGGCTGCCGCGGGTCAGCGGGTCAGCCAGGCCATCCACCGCTCCCGCAGCTCGTTACGATGTTCGCCGATCCAGGCGAAATCGGGCTTGACCAGCTTTTCGTAATTCTCCGGCGAAGTCGCGTAGAGATTGCGCTCCTCCGGCTTCAGCAGCTCGATGGCCGATTTGCTGGCCGTCGCATAGTTGACGGCGCGCATGAACGGCACATGCGCATCGGAGCTCGCATAGAAGAAATCGAGATACGCCATGGCCGCATTGAGGTCGGGCGCCCCCTTGAGAACAGCCATGTAACCGGTGTCGCGAATGGCCTGGTCCCAGGACATGGCGACCGGTACGCCCTCCTTCACGACGGCAAGCGCGCGGCCTGAGTAGCTCATGGCCATGACGACCTCGCGGCTGCGCATGATCTGTTGCACCTGATCGCCCGTCTTCCACCATACCGCGACATTGGGACGGATCTCGTCCAGCTTCTTGTAGGCGCGACCGATGTCCAGCGGGAAAAGCTGCTCCGGCTTGACGCCGTCGGCGAGCAGCGCGGCGACCGGAACCCACCAATCGCTGTCGCCGGTATCGGGCAGTCCTCGCGGCCCGGGAAACTGCTTGACGTCCCAGAAGTCCGCCCATGTCCTGGGCGCCTTGTCCCTGAACGTCTCGGTATTGTAGGTGATCAGCATGCCGCCGGTCGTGCGGGCGACACCGTAGGGCTGACAGGCGTCGGAGACACCGAACTTCTGGACGCTCGGCAATTTCGCACAGTCGATCTTCTCGAGCAGGTCGGTGCGCCCCACCAGATCGGGACCTGTTGCCGTGACGATGTCGAACTCCACCTTGCCGGTTCGCTGCATCGCCTTGGCGCGCGCCCACTGGTCCGGGACCTCGATTGCGACCGGGACGATCTCGACATTCTTGGCCTTGTTGAAGGGATCGTAGAAATATTTCGCGAGGGTGTTGCCCATCAGACCACCGGTCGTGGCAATCACCAACTGGTCTTCCAGCTTTTCAGCCGCGGCCGGCAACGCTCCGGAAAGAGCCAAAGCAAGCACGAAAGCTGCCGACTTCCACATCCAACCTGTTCTCAACATCGATGGTCTCCTCTCTGGCTTCTCACCTGACGCTACCGGGTGACGCTGCGGGATCTGAGGACATGGGCCCCCAGCAGAATCAAAATGGACAAGACGATCAGCAGTGTCGCGATCGCGGGAATCACCGGCGTCAGGTTCTGCTCGATGTCTTCGAACATTCGGCGCGGCAGCGTCTTCTGGCGCACACCGGACAAAAAGAACGACACCACCGGTTCGTCGAAGGAGATGATGAAGGCAAACAGCGCGCTGCTGGCAAGGCTGGGCAGGACGAGTGGCAACGTGACCAGGCGGAAGGCCTGGAAGCGTGTCGCGCCGCAGCTCATGGCCGCCGCCTCCAGATTGGCATCGACCTTTGCCAAGGCCGCGGCCATCGTGAACACGACGAACGGCAGGGTGAGCACCGTATGCGCCAGCACGAAGCCGGGAATGGTGCCGGAGAGACCGATCGTCTGAAAAAACAGATAGAGGCCGACGGCAAGCGCGATATGCGGCACGATGATAGGCCCGATCAGGAGGATCTGGAAAGCCGTGACCAGCCGGCTACGGCCGCGGATCATGGCATAGGTCGCGGCCGTGCCGATGACCGACGCGCAAAGGGCAGTTAGCAAGGCCACCTGCACGCTGAGCCAGGTCGCGGCACGCCATTGCCTGCTGTCGAAATATTCCGAGTACCATTTCAGCGTGAAGCCGGACGGCGGAAATGCCAGATAATCATTCTGGCTGAACGACATCGGAATGACGATAACTAGCGGCACGATAATGAAGGCCAGCACGGCATAGACATAGGCCCCCAGCGCGAGCGATCCGCGGTCAGCAGGCGGCTTCACGAGGCATTCCCCATCAGACGGTCGAACCGGAGCGTCTTGCTGAAGATGATCGCCAGCAACGTGACGAATACGGTCAGCACCCCGACCAGAGCCGCAGCGAACGGCCAATCGAGCACCTCACGGATCTGTTTCGAAACGAGCGTCGAGATCATCATCTCCTGCGGCGAGCCGAGCAGCGCGGGCGTAATGAAGAAGCCGAGCGCAGTGAGGAACACCAGCAGCGAGCCGGAGACGACGCCCGGCAGGCTCAAGGGAAGGATGACTTCCAGAAAGGTCCGCAGACGCGTCGCGCCGAGCACGGCGGCCGCACGCCCATAGTCGTCAGGAATGCTGCGCAATGCGCCGTAGACCGGCAGGATCATGAACGGCAAGAGCACATGGGTCATGGCGATGACCACCGCGCTCTGGGTATAAAGCAGCTTGAACGGCTGAGAGGTTAGACCGAGAGCCATCAACGCCGAATTGATCAGTCCGTTGCGCTGGAACAGAAAGGACCAGGCGGCGGTGCGTACGAGGACGCTCGACCAGAGCGGCAGGATGACACAGACCGCAACAAGCGCCGCGACCGTCCCCTTCGCCCGACTCATGTAATAGGCCACCGGGAAGCCGAGAACCACCGACAAGGCCGTCACCAGCGTCGCGGTCCAGAGCGTGCGCATCAGGACGCGCATGTGAACCGGATTTTCAACGACGCGCGCGTAGTTCTCCAAGGTCGGATGCGGCTCGAGGATACTGATCACCAGGAGCTGCAGGATCGGATAGACGAAGACGAAGGCGACGATGGCGAAGAATGGCAGGAGCAGCAGCAGCGTCGACAGGCCGCTGAGCCGGCGACCGTCTGAATGCCAGAAATGCGATCGCCGCGCCTCCGTCATCGCCGGCTCCATCGGTAAAGCAGCATTGCCTCCACGGGGACGGTAAAGGACGCGACGTCGCCCGGGGCCAAGGCGCTGAGCTGCGAGGCGCCAGGAATTCGCGCGCGCATCTCGGTGCCGTCAGGCAGACGACCGATCAAAAGCAGCGCCGCCCCGGCATAGACAATGTCGCTCAGCGTCACAGTGATGACTTGGCCGCCGGAACCGGCGCCAAGTTGCAGCCGCTCGGGCCTCACGGCCAGCAACGCTGCTTCGCCGGCTGCAACCCGATCGACGGCCGCCGTGGCCGGCAAGCGCCATGTTTCACCCCATGGCAGTGCCACCGAGACGTTGTCGCCGACGCTTTCGACGGTGACATCGACGAAATTCATCTCGCCGATGAAGCCGGCGGTGAAGAGATTCGTGGGCCTTTCATAAAGCTGGCGCGCCGGCCCGATCTGCTGGATCTTGCCATCCTTCAGGACAGCGATCCGGTCGGCCATGGTCAGCGCCTCGCTTTGGTCGTGGGTAACGAAGATGACGGTGATGCCAAGCTCGGCATGCAGTCGCTTGATCTCGAGCTGCATGTCTTCGCGCAGGTTCTTGTCGAGCGCACTGAGCGGCTCATCCATCAACAGGACGCGCGGCTGATAGACGATCGCGCGCGCCAGCGCCACGCGTTGCTGTTGGCCGCCGGACAGCTCATTCGGACGACGATGGCCATAGCCAGCCAGACGCACGGTCGCGAGCGCGGCTTCGGCGCGCGTATGGCGTTCAACCGTGGGCAGACCG
Source organism: Bradyrhizobium sp. BR 10261 (assembly GCF_019455395.1). Taxonomy (NCBI): domain Bacteria; kingdom Pseudomonadati; phylum Pseudomonadota; class Alphaproteobacteria; order Hyphomicrobiales; family Nitrobacteraceae; genus Bradyrhizobium; species Bradyrhizobium sp. BR 10261. The sequence continues at coordinate 117,745 of NZ_JACOFQ010000019.1, read as the reverse complement.
CGCATCTTCAAGGGAAAGGCGACATTGTCGAGAATCGACATGTGGGGGAACAGCGTGTAGTTCTGGAACACCATTCCCAGGTTTCGCCGGTTCGAAGGGACATAGGTCAGGTCTTCGGAATCGACGTGAATGCTGCCGCTGGTCGGGAATTCGAATCCGGCAACGCTCATCAGGATCGTGGTTTTCCCGGAGCCGCTTGGTCCGAGCAGCGCGATAAATTCACCGGCAGCAATATCGATATCGACGCCATCGACGGCGGACACGGCGCCGAAACGCTTCTCGAGGCGACTGATGCGGATCGATGCGCCCGACGCCGATTGTGTTGCTGATGCAATATTCACGGAGTCTCACGTCCCTTCCGTTTGCCTTCTATGCAGGGCGGCAGCCCTTGCACTCCAATCCTCAGTCGGGCCCCCGGTTGGATATAATATTTGATATATCAGGCTATCGCGCAAGCAACCGCGCGACAAGGGCCATCTGCGCATCGAGCATGGGCTTTCCGCCGACGGCCCTTGCGCCCTGCGCAGCGGCCCTTGCGAGGAGCCGCGTAACTGCAGGATTGACGATGATGTCGCTGACGGTGGCGCCAGGACCCACGCCTTCGATGTCCAGTGGGAGCGGATCATCCGGTTTCATGCCGAGCGACGTCGTATTGACGATGAGATCGAAGGTGCGCGCGTCCGCACGGCCGGCGCTGACCTTCGTTGCCGGATAATGCGCAGCCACGGCAGCCGCAAGCGCGCGAGCCTTCTCCTCATTCCGGTTCATGATCGTGATTTCGCGCGCGCCGGCCTCCGCCAGGCCAAATGCGGTTGCGCGTCCTGCACCACCAGCACCGACCTGGAGCACCTTCCGATCGCGAACCGCAACGTCATGCTGAGCGAGGCCAGCCATGAATCCCCGCGCATCGAGATTGTCACCAACAAGGCGCCCTTCGACCGTCCGCTTGACGAAATTGACCGCGCCGATGAGCCGTGCCGTCGGCGTGATCTCATCCAGATGCTCGATCACGCAGGTCTTGTGCGGGATCGTGACGCCGAAGCCGTAGACGTTGCGCATGAGCCTGATGGTTGCAACGACGCGGCCGAGATCGCCTGGGACGACATGGATCGGCGACACCGCGAGGTCGTCGCCGATCGATGCGAAATAGGCATTCATGACCGCACTCGCCCGCACATGATCGATCGGGTCGGCGAGCACGAACATGATCTTGGTCTTGCCGGTGATTTCCATGGAGCTGTCCTTCTCAGGCCGGAAGAACAGCGCGGCCGTAGTTGCCATAGCGCTCGACCACCCTTGCCATCTCGTCGTCGGCAAGGATCGCAGGCGCGCCGGCCTGACAGGCGAGCAGATACTGCCGGGCAAGGGTTTCGAGCTTCACGGTGAGGTCGAAGGCCGCCTGCAGGTCTTTGCCGACGGCAATCATGCCGTGGTTCGCGAGCAGGCAGGCCTTGCGCTGTTTCAGCGCCGCGACGGCGCCATCGGCGAGAGCCCTGGTGCCGAATGTGGCGTAGGGCGCACAAGGCACGTCGTTTCCGCCAAAGCTGGCGATCATGTAGTGGAATGACGGAATTGGCTTTGCGAGGCAGGACAGCGCGACGCAGCAGTCGGCATGGGTGTGGACCACCGCGTTCACATGCGGATAGGCGTTCATGATCGCCAGATGCATGTGCCATTCACTGGAGGGCAAGCCGCCGCCGACCACCGTTCCGTCGCGCTTCAGATGGACGAGATCGTCAATCGTCGTGTTGCTGCTATTGCCGCCGGTCGGCGTGATGAGAACGTCGTCTCCGATACGACAGCTGACATTTCCGCTGCTGCCGTGGTTGAATCCCTTAGCCTCCAGGCGCGCCACAATATCCAGCACGGATTGTCTGAGTTCGCGCTCGTTCAATTGGCTCTCCCAGGATTCAGCATCACGTCAAGCGTGGTCGCGAACAGATCGACGGGGCCCAGCTTGCCAGACTTGAGACAAAGGGCCACCGGATCCTCGTCTTCGGTCACCGCAGTGCCGATGCCCGGTCCACCATAAGGACCGACCCGCAAACGTCTGATGCCGAGGTGCTCGACGATCGCACCAGACGTCTCGCCACCGGCCACGACGAAGCGCCGCACGCCGACACTGCGAAGAGAGACAGCGAGCCGGCCAAGTATGGCTTCGGCGAGCTGCGCCGCGCCTTCACGGCCGTATCGCTCCTGAGCCATCTTGACGGCCTCGGGCGCGCCCGAAGTGGCGAAACCGACAGGACCGTGACGCAGCCGTGGTCGTGCCCAGTCGAGCGCATCGCCAACCGTCGCCACCACATCCCCGGCATTCAGGAGATCGATGCGGAGCACGGGATGACGCTTCTCGAATTCGGCGAGTTGCTCCAACGTCCGCTCGGCGCAACTCCCGGCGAGAACCACGCCGCCGCCGCCAACCGCGCGCAGGCAGGGCGGTCTCCTGGTGGCGCCGATGAGCCCCCGCGCCCTCCAGATGTCCGGATAGTGCTGGACGATGGTCGCATTGCCCGTCATCAGCTTCCAATCGCAGGTGAGCGCGGCAAGCGTATCGAGATCCCGATCGTAGATCGCGTCTGTTATGAAGTAGCGGATACCGCGAGCCGCCGCTTCCGCGATCGCGCGTCCGGCCGCCTCCGCGCCGGCACTGACCAGCGCATGCGCCAAAAGGCCAACCTTGGCCCGCGTTTGACGCTGTAGAACCCGAACCAGATCGGAATCGGTCATCGGCGTCAGCGGATCATGGCGCTTCGGCGAGTCCGAGATCAGCTCGGTCCCGAGAAAGAGATGGCCGTTATAGACGGTCCTTCGAAGGGCGGGAGAAGCCGGGCAAAAGGCAGTGTATTCGGCGCCGGTCAGCTGCATCAGCAGGTCGGCGACCGGGCCGATATTGCCCTGGTCGGTGGAATCGAACGTCGCACAATATTTGAAGAAGATTTGCCTGATGTCCAGCGCAAGCAGCGCCCGTGCCGCCTTCTCTGTCATGCTGACGGCCTCGCTCGCGGGGATCACCCGCGTCTTCTGCGCGATCACGATAGCCGGCACATCGCCGCAGCTGCCGACGAGGGCGGGGTCGGTGACAAATCCGCATTCAATCCCGGCAGCGACCAGCATGGCGGCCGTTTCCATGCCGCCCGTCAGATCGTCCGCCACCACTCCGAAGATGAGCGTCCTCATGCAGGCCCCGTGCGATTGCCGTCGACTGATACATGATATATCAAATATTGGCAATACTCGCAACCACACCGCGCCGATCAGGCCGCCGACGATCGCCGTCAGGACAGCTTCACAGTCAGGCTCTGGGCCTGCTCGACGGGGCGCGGCACGAGTTGAAAGACGAGCTCAGTCACGAGCAGATCCAGCAGGAGCGGCGCGAGGCGAACGATCGCAGCAGGCGCCTTGGCACAAAGGCAAATAGCTCGAAATGTCGCACGCCGTGCGACAGATTTTGTCGCACAACGTGTCGCACGACGGCCAAAACAACGAACGAGGCCTGCCTAAGCGACTGTGATGTCGGGGGATTTGATGGTGGGCGCACCAGGGCTCGAACCTGGGACCCGCTGATTAAGAGGCGTATGATTTCCTAGTAAAATCAATAGCTATTCCGACAAACTTCTCTTCGATCCTGCATTGAACCCCCAACAGGTTTTACCCTTGTCGGAATGGCGTTTCAGAACGGCCTTAAACTGCGCCGCGATGACCCGCCCCCTAAAAATCTAGAGCGGATGGGCGGAAACATTAAGAAGCGGAAACGCCGTTTGTCTTATCGCGCAAAAGTCGTGAGTCTGCTCTTAGCCGCAGAAACGGCGAAGGAGCAGACTGCAGGTCGTTCAGCTCGGCAAAGTGACGCTTTGGTCGATGTGAATGCCGCCATTTCACGGCTCATGGGAGCGGCGTGAACTTCAGCTGGCTGAGCGGCGCGACCTTGTCGGTACGCGTCATTTTAAACTCAGTGCCCGGACCGAGCCACTTATCCCAGAGTTGGTTGATCTCGCCGGCCTGGTCCATCGCGAGCAGGGTCTCGTTGATCTTCGCGAGCAGCGCCGGCTCGTCCTTCTTCATGCCAACGCCGATCGGCTGCAGGACCATGGGCTCCTCGATCATCTTCAGTGGCTGCCCGGCCTCCTTGGATTGGTTCACGAGCTTGGTAATGGTCATGGTATTCGCCACCATTCCGACCGCCTTGTTTTGTTGAACTGCCATGAAGGCAGAACCAGTATCGACGAAAGTCAACGGGTCGGATTCATTCATCTTGATCGCGAGTTCCGAGGTCGAGCCTTTAGTCGACGCCAGCCGCTTACCTTTGAAGTCGGCTTTAGCGGTCCCGGGGTCGCTCGCCTTCACTGCCAGCATTTCTTTGGCAATATAATACGGATCGGAAAACTGGATCTGCTCGGCGCGGCCCAACGTGTAGGCGAGGTTCGCCACCGTGATGTCGACGTGACCGAGCTTGACCTCGGGCACGCGCGCCTCAACCGAGAGCGGAGTGACCTTGGCGACAACGCCCCAGCGTTGGGCGATGGCCTTGCAGAGGTCGACGTCAAAGCCGACCATCTCGCGCGTCTTGGCATCCGGGGCCGCAAACGGCGGCACGTCTGCGAAGGTTCCGCAACGCAGCTCCTTGCGCTGGGTAATCTCCGAGAGCTGGTCGGCGCACGCCGCCGACGCGATCCCGGCAAGGCCTGTGATCGCGGCCACCAGGCTGATTGAACGGTTCTTGAAAGACATTCGCATTCTCCTCAAAGTTGGGACATCAAGTCAGTGCGGTCACCGGCTGTGTAAATCCGACAGAAACCGCTGCGCGCGTGGATGTTGTGGTGAGCGGAAGAAGTCGCCCGGAGCTCCCGTCTCGAGCACCCTTCCGGCATCCATGAACCAGACGCGGTCGGCGACATCGCGCGCGAAATTCATCTCGTGGGTTACGCACATCATGGTCATTCCATCACGCGCGAGCCTGCGCATGACCGAGAGCACCTCGCCCACCATCTCCGGATCGAGCGCGCTGGTCGGCTCGTCGAACAGCATCGCCGGCGGCTCCATGGCGAGCGCTCGCGCGATTGCAACGCGCTGCTGCTGTCCGCCGGACAGCTGCGCCGGGTAGTTCTGCGCCTTGGCCGAAAGGCCGACGCGGTCCAGTAGCCGAAGGGCTGTTTCGCGCGCGTCACTGCGCTTGACGCCGTTCACCTTCATCGGCGATAGCATGACGTTGTCGAGCGCGCTCAGGTGCGGAAACAGGTTGAAGCTTTGAAAGACGAAGCCGATACGGCTCCGGAGGTGGTTCAGCGCCGAGCCCCGCAGCTTGGCGTGCACGTCCTTGCCCTCGAACAGCACCGAGCCGGACTGGATATCCTCGAGCCTGTTGACGGTGCGGATGAGCGTCGACTTACCCGAACCGGACGGCCCGCAGACCACCACCACCTCGCCTTTCTTGACCTCGGCGTTGACATCCGTCAGCGCGGCCAACGCTCCAAAGAATTTGTGGACAGCGACGAACTGGATCATGGGAGCGGCATCTGGGGATGGAGTTTCATGCGTCATGGTCATGCCCCTGATACGCTTGCGGATGTGGCGGGCAGTGTGGACGCGGCGGGCACACTTGTAGTTCGGCGCGCGGTAATCCGCCGCTCGACCATGTTGATGGCCTGCGTCAAGGTCCAGCAAACGATGAAATAGCTGATGGCGAGGATGAAGTAGACTTCGAACGGCTTGGTCAGCAAGCGGTTGTTGATCTGGCCGGCTGCAAAGGTGAGCTCCGGGACGTTGATGATGTAGCCGAGCGTGGTCTCCTTGATGGTGGAGACGAACTGGCTGAGGATGCTAGGTATCATGTTGAACAGAGCCTGCGGCAGAATCACGTAGCGCATCGCGCCCAGACGGCTGTGTCCGAGCGCCCGGGCGGCGTCCATCTGACCTTGTGGCAGCGCCTGAATGCCGGCACGCACGATCTCGCTCAGGAATGCGGCTTCATAGCCGACCAGCGTGACCAGCATGGTCGCGAACGCCGGTACGCTATGCCCGATCAAGAGCGGCAGCACGAAATAGACCCACAGGATGATCAGCAGCAGCGGCACGCCGCGCGTGACGTAGACCAGAGCCATGACCGGCCAGCGCAATGCGCGCCACGGCGACAGGCTGGCCAGCGCCATCGCGACGCTCAGCGGAAAGGCCAAGGCAATGCCGAGGACGGAGAGGATAAGGGTGGCCGCGATGCCGCCTAGCGGGCCGTTCGGATACTGGCCGACAAGCAGCAACAGCCAGTTTTCCCTGACGATCTCGATCATGCTCAGGGGCTGCGACATGATCAGACCGCTCCGGCCATGCGGCTGCGCTGCTCGAGATAGTGACCAAGCCACATCAGGAGCAGCGAGCAGACGAGGTAAACGATCGTGGCAATCAGGTAAGTCTCGAACGGACGAAAACTCTGGTTCTCGACCTCCTTGACGGCGTGGGTCAGCTCGGCGACGCCGATCGCCATCGCGAGGCTGGAGTTCTTGAACAGCGAAACCGTATGGTTCACCAGCGCCGGCATCGCGTTGCGGACGGCCTGTGGCAGCAGGATGTAGACCATGGCTCCGAGGTAGCTGTGCCCCAAGGCACGGGCGGCTTCCCACTGCCCCCTCGGCACGGCACGCAGACCGGAGCGTTGATCTTCGCTGAAATACGCAGCCTGGCACAACCCCAGAGCAACGACCGCGAACACCGCTTCCCCATTATGATCGCCGAGCCACATCTGGAGCGAGTCCGGCAGCAGGCTCGAAATGCCGAAATACCAGAGCATGAGCTGCACCAGCGTCGGCACGTTGCGGTGGTAGGAGACGTAGATCGCGACAAAAGCGCTGGCGATCCGGCTCGGCAGCATCCGGACCGCGAGAAGGATCATTCCAAGGCTCATCGCCAGCAGCCATGAGCCAATGAAGATGATAAAGGTCATCTTCACCCCATGGACCAGCATCCGGCTGAACTCCGGATTGAGCAGGACGGCCATGAGGTCGAAACCCTTCATCGCGCGCCCCTCATCTAGGTCGGGAGAAAGGGTTCTGAGGAGCCCCCGGGGCGAGTGGTCGACAAGCCACCCGGCACCTGCAAGGTCGGTGTGATTTCGATGTAACCCACATTCACCGCGACCGGAGCCGCAATCGCAAACGCGATCGCGTCGGCAATGTCCTTTGCCTCGGGCAGTTCAAAGCCGTCGATGAAGTTCGCGCGCGTTTCTGCGCTGTCGCCGTGGACATGGGCGAAGATATCGGTTGCAACCCGCCCCGGGCATATCTCGGTGACACGCACGCGCCTGCCGAAGCAATCGACCCTGAGCTGACTGGTCAGCATGCTGACGGCCGCCTTGGTCGCGTGATAGCTCGAATTGCCTGCGAAGTTGTAAGCGCCGGCGATCGAGGTGATGTTCACCACGTGACCGCGATCTCGCTGAGCCATGCCCGGCACGAGCAGGCGGCATAGATGCAGGATCGCGCGCAGGTTGACGTCGACCAGGAGATCGATGTCTTCCGCATCCGCCTGAAGAAATTTCTTCGGCCGATCGACACCCGCGCTGTTGACGAGCACGTCGACTTCGATGCTGCGAGCAAGCTTGGTGACAGCCGCAATATCCCTGACATCCATCGCGTGCGGGATGCAGCCGGTGCGATCGGCCAAAGCCTTCAGCGCATCCTCGCTCCGTGCGAGCGCATGAACCTTCAGGCCCTCACGCGCCAGTCGCTCGACGACCGCCAGGCCGATTCCTGACGAGGCGCCGGTGACGAGGGCAGTCCTGTAATCGGAGAATGGCATCTGGTTTCTCACCTTCCCAATACGCTAGACGATCGCGTAACTTCCCCGCCAAGACGGATTAACTTTGGTGGGATAAGGTCGCCTTATGATCACCCACCCGCTCCGCCGGAGCCCGCCACAAGCCGGGAAACCGGCACGATCTCCCCGCCGGCAGCCTCGATCGAGGCGCGAATCCCTCGGGCCAGTTCGACGGCGCCCTGGGTATCACCATGCAGCAGGATCGATTTGACCGGCATCGCGAGTGCCTTTCCGCTGGCGGTAATGACCACGCCGTCGCGCAGCAGACGCTCGACGCGCTCGGCGACCGCCCCGGCATCGTGAATGACCGCACCCGGCTTTGCCCGAGACACCAGCAGGCCCTCGTCGTCATAGGCCCGATCAGCCAGCAACGTCGTGGCGACCCTGATACCGCACTGCGCGGCCGCACTCTCGATCGCGCGGCTACTGGAGGAAACGATCAGGAGGTTGGGATCGAACGCCGCGACCGCGCGAACCAATGGTCGGGCAAGATCGGCGTCAGCAGCAGCCATGTTGCCCAGCGCCCCGTGAAAGCTCATATGCGTGACGCGATGCCCGACGGCACGCGCGATGCCGTCGAGGGCGCCGAGCTGGTAGGTGACCATGGCAGCGAGCTCGGTGGTGTCGATCTGCATCACGCGCCGGCCAAATCCCTGACGGTCCGGAAAGCCGACATGAGCCCCAAGGTCGACGCCGCGTGTCTTGGCGCGCTGCGCCGTGCGCTGCATGATCAGCGGATCGCCGGCATGAAAGCCGCACGCGACGTTGGCCGAAGACACGAGGTCGAGCAGCGCCTCGTCGTTGCCCATCGGCCACGGACCAAAACCTTCGCCCATATCGGCGTTGAGATCGATCTTCATGATGCCTCACCTTCGATCGGCTGTAGTACGAACAGCGGGGTGCCGTAGCCGACGATCGTGCCGTGCGCGACCAACACATCGGTCAGCGTTCCTGCCCGGGGCGCGGGCACGGCTAAGAGCAGCGGCCCGATTTGCAGGAATCCGAGAGGATCGCCAGCCTGCACATCGGCGGCGACCAAAGCGATTGCGCACTCGTGAAGCGGGTGACGATCGAGAAAGATGCCCGGCGATGGAGCGCAGACGGTCATCGACGGCGCGTCAACGGACGGCGATTCCTCGCCCTCGACGACGCGCACCGATGCGCCATCGTTCACCAGGCGCAGCCTCGCGCTCGGACCGCGCAGCTCGAGCACCGCGAAATTGGCGTCCTTGAGCCAGGTGCTCAACTGGTCGACGTGATCGAGAGGATTGCTCATCTGCCTCCCCCCTCGCCGCACTGAAGCTCGACGAGACGACGGGCGTTTGCAAGCCAGCGGCGGATATCCGCCGAGGCACGCAGCGCTTCATCCCAGCTGCAGCGGACGAAGCGAACGTTGCTCCCTATCGGCGCCTGGCCGAGACGCCAGAGATCTGCCTCGATCACCGTACCGATCTTGGGATAGCCGCCTGAGGGCTGAGCATCGCGCATCTGGATGATGGGCTGGCCGCCATGGGGCACCTGAATGACGCCGGGCACGATGCCGTGCGAGCGCAGTTCCAGCGGACGCAGCGGATTGAGCTCACGGCCCGCGAGCCTGTAGCCATAGCGGTCGCTCTGCGCGGTAATCTTCCAGGCCGTCGACCACAATGCATCCTGCGATGGTCTGGTGAAGCAGTCGTACTCGGCGGCCGGCAGCACACGAACGGCGGGCACGCCGTCGGCCTCAAGCGGGAGCCCCAGCCCGGGCGGGACCAGACCGAAGCCGGGCACGGCGCGGCCATTCGAACGGCCGGTCGGCAGTTCGTCGCCATCGCGGAGCGGCCGCCCCTCGTGGCCACCAAACGCGCCTCTCAACTGCGTGCTGTGCGAGCCGAGCACGACCGGCACGTCAACGCCATCCGCAATGCAAAGATAGGCGCGGGTCGCCCGCCATGTCGTCGGCTTGGGAAGCGAAAGCGACAGCACCTGCCCGACTTCGGCGCGATGCGCCCACCACGGCAACACCGGCGCCCCATCAAGCCGTCCCGCACAATCGGCGCCGGTGACGGCAAAAACAGTCGAGCGCTCGAAACGAACCTTGAATGGAAAAACCGGGACCTCAACGGCCGCGGCGTTCTCCTCGTTACGCAGCAGGATGTTGCCCGCCGCAAGCGCGAGCGGATCCATGGCGCCCGATGTCCCGACGCCGAGATTGAGTCCACCGGTACGGCCGAGATCCTGGACCGTCGCAAGCGCGCCTGCTGACAAAATCTTGATCATCGCAGCACCCGGGCAACCCTGAAGCGGATGCTGTCGCCTGGCTGAAGCAGCGCGGGCGGGCTGCGATTCACATCGAAGAATGCGACCTGCGTGCTGCCGATCGTGTTCCATCCGCTGGGTCCGTCGGAAGCGGACACGCCGGTCTGATTACCGCCGATCGACACGGCTCCGCGCGGAATCTTCAGCACCGGTACCTTGCGACGTGGCGTCGCGATGCGCGCGTCCATGCCACCGAGGTAGCAGTAGCCGGGGTGACTTCCGAGCGCGAACACAATGTAGGTTGGCGCGCTGTGGCGTTCGACAATCTCATCGACACTCATACCGGTGTGCTCGATAACGTCGGCCATATGCGGTCCAGCTTCGCCACCATAGGCGACAGGAAGGTCGATGCAGCGCCCGACGATCGGAAGCGGCGCGATGACATTCCAGAGTTCGAGAAGCCTTTGTTCGATCTCTTCCGGCCGCCGCGGCGGCTCGACAAAGACCAACATGAGGTTGTTCATGCCTGGCACAGCCTCGCGCACGCCGGGAAATCCGGCAGCCGCGTGCGCCATGGCCCAGATCCGCCGCTGCGCTTCAAGCGTGGTCTCGCCGGGCGCCTCGAACAGCAGGGCCGTCGTCCCGAGCAGGCTTGTACGCGGCCGATCCGTCGTCATGGCTGCCCACTCCGGCGAAGTTTCGCCTCGAGATGGTGGATACTAACACCACCGCGGATAAAATCGGGATCGGCGACGAGGCGCCGGTGCAGCGGCAGGTTCGTTGCAATCCCTTCGATCCGAGCCTCGTCGAGCGCCACCCGCAACCGCGCCAACGCCTCCTCGCGCGTCGCGCCGTGGACGATAAGCTTGCCGAGTAGCGAGTCGTAATACGACGACACGCGGTAACCGCCACTCGCGTGACTGTCGATGCGCACGCCAGGCCCGCCTGGCATCTGCCAGATGTCAATCACGCCGGGTGAAGGCACGAAGCTGTCCGGATCTTCGGCGTTGATGCGGCACTCGAAGGCATGACCGTGACAGGCGATGTCACCCTGCCTGAACCGCAGCCTTTCACCCTGCGCCACACGGATCTGAGCCTCGACAAGATCGATCCCGGTGGTCATCTCGGTCACGGGATGTTCGACCTGGAGGCGCGTATTCATCTCGATGAAGTAGAATGCGTCATCTTCGACCAGAAACTCGAAAGTGCCGACGCCGCGATAGCCGATCTGCCGGCAAGCCTCCGCGCAGCGCTCGCCGATTTCACGGACGAGCGCATCCCGGATTAGCGGAGCTGGCGCCTCCTCAATCACCTTCTGATGCCGCCGCTGCAGCGAGCAATCGCGGCTGCCAAGCCAGACCGCGTCGCCGTGGGTATCGGCGATCACCTGGATCTCGACGTGGCGCGGGCGGCCCAAGAATTTCTCGACATAGATCTCGCTGTTGCCGAACGCCCGCCGCGCCTCTTCCCGGGTCAGGAGCAGCGCGTCGCGCAAGCCGTCGTCAGCCTCCACCACCCGCATGCCGCGACCGCCTCCGCCACCCGCAGACTTCAGGATGACGGGATAGCCGATCTCCCGCGCCGCCGCGCGCACGACATCGATATCCTCAGTCAGGGCTGCATCGGGACCGGGAACGCAGGGAACGCCTGCCGTTCTCATGGCGCGCTTGGCGGCGATCTTGTCACCCATGACACGCATGCTCGCGGCGGTCGGACCGACGAATGTCAGGCCCGCGGTCTCGACCTGTTCGGCAAAGCCGGCATTTTCGGACAGAAATCCGTAGCCGGGATGGACCGCCTCGGCGCCGCTGACCTCGGCCGCAAACAAGATCGCCTTCTGGTTCAGGTAGCTCTGCGCTGCCGCGGCAGGCCCGATACATAGCGCCTGGTCGGCGTGGCGTACATACAGTGCCTCCCGATCGGCCTCGGAATGGACCACGATCGTTCGCAGCCCGAGACGCCGGCACGTCCGCTGGATGCGCAGGGCGATCTCTCCCCGATTGGCGATGAGAACCGAGTTGAACATGGGATCACGCGAACCGTATCAGTTCTTGTCCGGCCTCGACTTCCTGACCGGACGCAACCAGGATCGCCGACACCGTGCCGTCGTGTTCGGCGCGAACCTCGTGAAACATCTTCATCGCCTCGATGACGCAGAGCGGCGTTCCGGCCGTCACGGCCTGCCCTACCGAAACGAAGACCGGCGCATCCGGCGCCGGCTGCAGATGGACAATTCCGAACAGGGGCGCTGCGACGTTCGCCACTCTCTCCGGCGCTACATCGGGCGCGGCGCGAGTTGGCCGCTGTCTGGAGTGCGCGGATGGGACCGTGTTGACCGGAGCCCGAACCATATCGTTCGGCTGCGCCCGACGGACCAGCCTGAGCGACCAGCCGTCTTCGCTAAATTCCATCTCGTTTAGATCGGACGCAACCAACGCATCGATCAGGGTCTTGATCCGGTCCAAATCCATGTTCCGCCACCCATAGGGGATCGTGGCCCTGCACGTGCAACGCCGGCCTCGACGCTAGCGCTATCGATTCCTGCCGACCAAGACGGATTGGCTTTGCCCCTATAAGGGAGCGCTATGACGCCTTTGGGGAGCGCTCTTCGTGCGCAAGGAGGTTTCCCGGCAGACCGGCCACAAGCTCCATCAGGATTTCCTTGATCGCCTGGGCCGGTTCGGAGAGCGGCAAATGATCGGATTGGCACAACGCCAGCGGCGCCTCGATCACCGGATCGATGATGCAAGATTGCCAGGCATCGCAGGACGAAGCGACCTGCCGCGCCATCGATTCGGGCAGGATGGTGGCGCCAAGCCCGTCGGAAATCACAGCGGTCAGGGTGCTGGCGGATTCGATTTCCGCCACGACCTTCGGCACCTTGCCGATGGCCGCGAACGCGTCGTTTACCATCTTGCGGACCACATTGTAGGGACGCGCGAGGTAGAGCTCGGTGTCGACCAGCATCGCGAGCGGCACTTCGGCTGGTGGCGCCACCACGCTACCGCGGCCGACGACGTAAAGCGGCTCGCGCAGTAGCGGCTGGAACGCGAGGCCGTGGACGGCGGTCTTGCCGCCGTACAGAACCGCCAGATCCATGCGGCCATTCATGACGAGTTCGGAAAGCGTGGTGCCGTAGGTCTCGTTCAAATAGAGCAGAATGCCGGGGTGGCGCGCCCGCACCGTTCGCAGCAGCGGCAAGGCCAGTCCTGCCGCTGCTGTCCCTGGCGCGAGTCCCACGGCCACGGCGCCGGAGATGTTCTTCGCGGCCGCATTCATGTCGGCGCGCGCCTGGTCGCATTGCCGGAGAATGAGCTGGGCGTGGCGATACAGCACCTTGCCGGCCTCGGTTGGCACTACGCCGCTTTTGGTGCGCACCAGAAGCTGCTGACGCACCTCGCCTTCCAGCGTCGCGAGCTGTTGACTGAGCGCCGGTTGCGCCACGTGCAGCACATCGGCGGCCTGCGTCAGGCTGCCGACGTCGACGATCTTCACGAAATACTGCAGTCGCCTGAGATTCATGTCGTGTCCTCAGACTACCTTCTGCTTGGGACCGGGAGCAGAGTATCCATAAGATATGCCTATCAGGCCAGATTGAACTCGTGTTGGCCAGCGCCCGGCTCTGTCTCTAGCGTCGCACCTCGCTTAGCCAGGGTCAATCACTATGAACCATCCTCGTATCTCCGCACGCGTGAGGCGCATCAAGCCTTCGCCCAGCTCGGCGGCAGCCGATCGGGCAACGGCGCTGAAGCGGGAGGGCAAGAACATCGTCAGCCTCGTCGTTGGCGAGCCGGATTTCGATACGCCCGCGAACATTCGCGCCGCGGCCTCAAAGGCAATGGACAAGGGCGCAACCCGCTATACGATGTTGGCCGGATCCGTCGATCTCCGCCAGGCGATTGCCGCGAAATTGAAGCGCGAGAACAATCTCGTCTACTCACCTTCCGACATCATCGTCACCAACGGCTGCAAAAGCGGCATCTACAGCGCGCTGGAGGCGACGATCGAGGCCGGCGACGAGGTGATCATCCCGGCGCCCTACTGGGTATCGTACCCCGATATGGTGATCGCCTGCGACGGTGTTCCTAAGATTGTCGCGTGCCCGGAGAGCCAAGGCTTCAAGATCTCGCCGGCGCAGCTTGACGCTGCAATCACCGACAAGACGCGCTGGCTGATCATCAATTCGCCGTCGAATCCGACGGGCGCGAGCTACTCCGCGGCAGAATATCGCGAGCTGGCCGAAGTCCTCGCGCGGCATCCCCATGTGCTGGTCATGACCGATGACATCTACGAACACATCCGCTTCGACGGTCGCGCAACGCCGCATTTGCTGAACGCTGCACCCGAGCTGGCGAACCGCGTGCTCGCGGTCAACGGCGTGTCGAAGACCTACGCGATGACCGGCTGGCGGATCGGCTGGATCGCCGGGCCCTCCGACCTGATCGGTGCGCTGAACACGCTGCTGTCGCAGGCCGCCGGTAACGCCTGCTCGATCAGCCAGGCCGCCGCCGTCGAAGCCCTCAATGGCGATCAGAGCTTCGTTTCCGAAAGCGTCGCTACTTACCGTACCCGGCGCGACCAAGTGCTGACGCGTATCAACCAGATCGAAGGCTTGAGCTGCCTGCCGCCCGACGGCGCATTCTATCTCTACGTCAATTGTGCCGGCCTGATCGGCCGAAGCACACCGGCGGGGGCGCGCCTCGAAACCGACAGCGACGTCGCCATGTACCTGCTCGAAAGCGTTGGCGTCGCCGTGGTTCAAGGCAGCGCCTATGGCTTGTCACCATACTTCCGCATCTCGATCGCCGCGTCGCTCGATGTGCTTGACGACGGCACCAACCGCATCGCTCACGCTGTTTCCCAACTCCGCTAATACCCCGATCGAAGACATCCCATGTCAAACGCTGGCATCGCAAAGAATCCCTCGGCTGCGCAAGTCGATCCTGCGGTGATCGCAAAACTGCGAACCATTCCGGTCGCCCTGCTCAGCGATCAGCTGCACCGCAATTGCGGCAGCACCGGGCTGATCCCCTATCACTCGCCGGCGCCGATGGTGGGCACTGCGGTGACGGTGAAGACGCGCGGCGGCGACAACCTCGCCATCCTGCGCGCCTACGACTTCTGCCGTCCCGGCGACGTGATGGTTGTCGATGCCGGCGGTGATATCTCCAACGCACTGGTCGGCGGCATCATGACACTTGGCGCGGCCTCGCTCGGGCTTGCCGGCATGGTGCTCGACGGCGCCATTCGCGACGTTGCGGAAATCCGTCAGCGAACCTTTCCCGTGTACGCGCGCGGCGTGACACATCGTGGTCCCTACAAGGATGGCCCCGGAGCGATCAACGTCCCGATCACCGTCGGCGGTATGCCCGTGAACGCGGGCGACATCATCGTAGGGGATCAGGACGGCCTTCTCGCTTTCCCACCGTCCCTGGCTGCAACGGTCATCGAGAAAGCACTGGCTCAGGAGCAAAAGGAACACGGCACCATCCAGGCAATCCGTGAGGGCCGATGGGATCGCGCCTTCGTCGATGCGCTCGAGGCTCGTTGCGCGAATTGAGTGCTACACGGTACTTGCACCTCGCCGCGGCGCATCATTTAAGGCCGTTTCCTCAAGAGCCTGTCGCGTTGCCGGTTGTTGTCAGAGATTGTCGGGCTCAGGCCCGTCGACGGGTCTGACGCGGTCTTCGATATAGCGCCGGAGCGCCGCGGCGGCGTTCAGCATGTGCGCCCGCATCCGCCGTGAGGCGGTCTCGCCGTCACCTTCGGCGATCGCCTGCATGATGGCCTCGTGCTCGTCGCGGGACTTGCGGATGCGGTCGCCCTGCCGCAATTGGGTGCGGCGGAAAGCGCTGAGCCGCGCGCGGACATCCTGCGCCTGCTCTGCCATGAACGAGTTGTGGGTCGCGCTGTAGATGCATTCGTGGAAGGTGCGGTTGAAGGCATCATAGGCATCGACATCATTGGCCTCGACCATCGCCAGCGAGCTCTCGTGAAGCTCGATCAAATGACTGCGCTCGAGCGGCGTCATGCGAAAGGTCGCGAGGCGGACGCACATGGCTTCGACCTCTGCGCTGGTCTCGAACATGTCCATGATGCGCTCGGGCGTCATCCGGGCCACCACGACGCCGCGACGGCCGCGGACCTCGACCAGCCCGCTGACAACGAGCTGTCGCAACGCCTCCCGCACTGGCGTGCGGGAGGCGCCAAAGCGATCGGCAAGCTGCTGCTCCTCCAAAGCCGAGCCGGCGACGAGCGCACCGGAGGCAATCTCGTCCGTGAGCGCATTGCGGATGCGATCGGAGAGAAGCCGGCCATCTTCTTCGGCTTCGGTTGCAACTTTGAACAGGCCTGCCATTCAGCTTCCTAAGATTGCGCGCACCGTGAAGTAGAGAATGGACGGTGCGACCAGGCATCCAAGCCCGGTATGAAACGTCGCGGTCAATGCGCCGTAAGGCACCAGACGCCGATCGGTTGCCGCAAGGCCTCCGGAAACACCGCTGACCGTCCCCATCAAGCCGCCGAACACCATCGCGCTGCGCGGATTGTTGAGGCCGATAATCTTCGCGACGAAGGGTGTACCAATCATCACGATCACCGCCTTGAATACACCGGTCGCGATCGAGAGCGCAATGACCGGCGATGACGCGCCGATCGCGGCCCCGGTGACCGGACCGACTATGTAGGTGACCGCACCCGCGCCGATCGTCGTGAGCGATTCGGCATCAGTGTAGCCAAAGGCTGCGGCGACGAGAACGCCCAGAACGAACGGAACGACCGTCCCCAGGCCAAGCGCGACCGCACCGATCAGTCCGGCCTTGCGCGCATGGACGACGTCGACCTCGAAGGCGGTGGCGACGATGGCGAAATCCCGCAGCATCGCGCCGCCCATCAGGCCGATTCCGGTCAGCGCCGGCAGGTCGGCGACGCCCTTCTCTCCGCCGGTGGCGAGCCCGCCGAAGAAGGCCAGCACGAGACCGAGCATGATCGCGATCGCCGAGCCGTGTATGCGGCCGAAGGTGAGGTATTTCGAGATCGCTCCCGAAATCCACATCAGGATCCCGACGGCGGCGAATGCCGTGATCAGCGCATTGGCGGCGAGAACGTGAGAGATCATGGTCATCCGACCCTCCCGGACTTGAAGTGGGGCACATTCGCCTCGATCGCCTCTCGGGCCTCGATCTCGTCCATGGTTTCGACGCGGCCACTAAGCCGGCCGATCAGGGCCACCATCGCGAAGCACACAGCGACCGCGCCGGCGCCCGCAATGAGGACGATCGGACCGCCTTTCGCCGCGGCGACGACGTTCTGCTGCGCGGCCATGGCAACCACGATCGGAATGTAGAAGCTGCCCCAGAACTCGACGCCGGTATTGAGCCCGCGGCTGAGCAGGCCGTGCCGCACCAGCCAGAGCCGGGCGGCAATCAAAAACATCATCGCAATGCCGACGCCGCCGACATTGGCCTTCACACCGAGGGCAACGCCGAGCAGGTCGCCGAGCAGGCTTCCGAGCAGCGTGCAGATCGCGAGGAGCGCGACGCCGGAAATGGTCACGGGCGCCTCCCCTTGGCGAGCGGAGCATCGACTCCCTGATACGGGCCTTCTGCATGCATTCGCATCATAAATTCCCTCCTGTGTATGCGAACATCGGTCGCTTATGGATTAACGTATACAATAATTGACATTGTAAAGGCAATACGCATACATTAACCCCCTCGAAGAGAGTTCCCGCATGCCAAGGAGCCGAAATGAGCGATTGGGGTATGCAAAAGGCCGCCCTCAGTGAGCGCCTCACGGCCGGCCGACAGCACGCCAAAGGGAAGGTCGTCCCGATCCCGAGCCTGCCCGCCTTTCTGAAGGCGGTGATCCGGTCAGGCGACCGGGTGTGCCTGGAGGGCGACAATCAAAAGCAGGCCGACATCCTTGCCTCGGCGCTTGCGAACCTCGAGCCTGCGGATATTCACGACCTGCACATGGTGCAATCAGGCGTGGTGCTGCCTGCGCATCTCGACATCTTCGAGAAGGGCATCGCGCGGCGGCTCGACTTTTCCTATTCGGGCCCGCAATCGTCGCGCATCGCGCGCATGCTGTTCGGCGGGAAGATCGAGCTCGGTGCCGTCCATACCTATCTCGAGCTGTTCGCGCGCTACTTCATCGACCTCACGCCGAACGTCGCACTGATCGCGGCGGTCAGCGCCGACAAGGACGGCAATCTGTATACCGGGCCGAACACCGAGGACACGCCGACCGTCGTCGAGGCGACCAGCTACAAGAACGGTCTCGTGGTGGCGCAGGTCACCGAGATCGTCGACAAGGTGCCGCGCGTCGACATCCCCGGCGACCTAGTGCATTTCGTCGTCGAGGCTAACAGGCCCTTCTATGTCGAGCCGCTGTTCACTCGCGATCCCGCCGCCATCACCGAGACTCAGATCCTGACGGCGATGCTCGCCATCAAGGGCATCTACGCGCCCTACGGCGTGCGCCGGCTCAACCACGGCATCGGCTTCAACACCGCCGCGATCGAGCTGTTGCTGCCGACCTATGGCGAGAAGCTCGGCCTCAAGGGCAAGGTCTGCACCCATTTCGCGCTCAATCCGCATCCCACGATGATTCCGGCGATCGAATCCGGCTGGGTCGAGCAGATCCATTGCTTCGGATCGGAAGTCGGCATGGAGGATTATGTCGCATCGCGCTCCGACATCTTCTTCACCGGGCCCGATGGTTCGCTGCGCTCGAACCGCGCCTTCTGCCAGACGGCGGGCCTCTATGCCTGCGACATGTTCATCGGATCGACGCTGCAGATCGACCTCGAAGGCCACAGCTCGACGGTGACGACCAGCCGCATCGCCGGCTTCGGCGGCGCGCCCAACATGGGCTCCGATCCGCGCGGCCGCCGCCATCCGAGCGAACCCTGGCTCAAGGCCGGCGCCGAAGCCGATCCCGATTCCAGCGCGGCGCTGCGCCGCGGCCGCAAGCTCGTGGTGCAGATCGGCGAGACCTTCGGTGACAGCAATGTCCCGCTCTTCGTCGAGCAACTGGATGCGCTCGAGCTGGCGCGCAAGCTCGACCTCGATCTGGC
Source organism: Bradyrhizobium sp. BR 10261 (assembly GCF_019455395.1). NCBI lineage: Bacteria > Pseudomonadati > Pseudomonadota > Alphaproteobacteria > Hyphomicrobiales > Nitrobacteraceae > Bradyrhizobium > Bradyrhizobium sp. BR 10261. The sequence continues at coordinate 98,625 of NZ_JACOFQ010000019.1, read as the reverse complement.
GCCGGTGATGGTCTACTCCGACGACATCACCCACATCGTCACCGAGGAAGGCATCGCCAACCTCCTGATGTGCCGCAGCAAGGACGAGCGCGAGCAGGCGATCCGCGGCGTTGCCGGCTACACCGACATCGGCCGCAGGCGTGACGCCAAGCTGGCCGAGCAGCTCCGACAGCGCGGCGTGATCCGCCGCCCCGAGGATCTCGGCATCGACCCGCTCGATGCCGACCGGCGCCTGCTGGCCGCACGCTCGATCAAGGACCTCATGCTGGCCTCCGGCGGTCTCTACCGTCCGCCCAGCCGCTTCCGCAATTGGTGAGGAGTTTTGGATGGAAAAGCTCAGCTTCAAACTCTCTGCCCCGCAGCGCGCCAGCGGCACCCGCACGCAGGCGATTGTCGGCGTCGTCGCCTCTGGCAATCTCGAAGTGCTGCTGGAGCGCAGCGCCCCGGCCGACACCTGCACGATCGACATCGCAACCGCGGCCCATGGCTTCGGCGCGGTGTGGGACGCCGTGGTCCGCGACTTCGTCGCCCGCCGCTCTGCAGGCGGCTTGCGCATCTCCATCAATGACGGCGGCGCCCGGCCCGACACGGTCGCGCTGCGACTTGCCCAGGGCGTCCGCAAGATCGAGGAGCCGGAACGATGACAGCCGTCACAGCCAATGATGTCTCGCTGAGCTGGTACGAGGCGAGCGCGCGGCAGCGCATCGAGGCGCTGGTCGATGCCGGCAGCTTCTGCGAATTCATCGGCCCGGAGCTGCGCGAGATCAGCCCGCATCTTGCGATCTTCAACCTGCCGGAGCAGTTCGACGACGGCATCGTCATCGGCCGTGGCCGCCTCGATGGTGCACCCGTGCTCGTCGCGGCGCAGGAAGGACGCTTCATGGGCGGCGCCTTCGGCGAAGTCCACGGCGCCAAGCTCACGGGATTGCTGCGCGCGGCCCGCGCGCTCAAGCAGGACGTGGTGATCATGTTCGACACCGGCGGCGTGCGGCTTCAGGAAGCCAATGCCGGCGAGCTCGCGATCGCCGAGATCATGCGCGCGGTGATCGAGGCGCGGTGTGCCGCCATCAACGTCGTCGGCCTGATCGGCGGACGCGCCGGATGCTATGGCGGCGGCAGCCTGATCGCCGGCACTTGCTCGCGCCTGGTCATCTCGGAGCAGGGACGGCTCAGCGTCAGCGGCCCCGAGGTGATCGAGACCAACAAGGGCATCGAGGAGTTCGACTCGCGCGATCGCGCGCTGGTGTGGCGCACCATGGGCGGCAAGCACCGCTACCTCATCGGCAGCGCCGACATTTTCGTCGACGACGAGGCGCTAGCGTTCCGCGAGGCCGCGATCGTCGCGCTCAGGGCCGGCAGGGGATGCGACGTTACGGTGCTCGAAGCCGAGCAGGCGCGCCTCGAGCGGCGGCTGCAGCGTTTCGGCGAGGCCGAGGACGCCGTCGAGATCTGGCAGTCGCTCGGCATCGAAGATCCGACCGATGTTCCCGCACGTCCGACCGGCGCATTTCTTCGCACGGCCAATCACAGGGAGAACGCTGATGACGCTCGATGACATCCTGGCCGGCCTGTTTCCGAACGGTCGCAAGATCGACACCAGCGGCACGATGATCTCAGGGCAGGCGCTGCTGCCCGATGGGGGACCGATCCACGTGCTCGGCTTCACGCAAGGGCAGCCGCTCGGCGTGGACGAAGCCATCGTGCTCGCAGGACGCGTGATCGAGATCGTCAAATCAGGGGATCGGGCACCGATCCTGTTCCTAGTGGACTCCGCCAGCCAGCGTATGAGCAAGCGCGACGAGCTGCTCGGCCTTAGCGAATACCTGTCACATCTCGCCAAGGCCCTGCTGCTCGCCGAAGCCGAAGGACACCGCACCATCGGCCTGCTCTATGGCGGCAGCGCCGCCGGTGCGTTCATCGCCACCGCGCTCGCCACCGGCACGCTGGTGGCGCTGCCCGGCGCGCATCCCGCCGTGATGGATCTGCCGTCGATGGCGCGGGTCACCAAGCTTCCGATCGATGTCCTCAAGGCCAAGGCCGAGGCTACGCCGGTGTTCGCGCCCGGGCTGGACAACATGGTGCTATCAGGCGGCGTCCATTTCGTCTGGGACGAAGCCGCTCCGCTGGCACCGCAGCTTGCCGCCGTGCTGCAGCGGCCGCACCGACAGGACGATCGCGGCCGCCTCGGTGCCGAGCGCGGCGGACGGCGAAAGGCCGCCGAGCTTGCCGAGCGCGTCGCGCGCGCTGCGGTCTCGCATCAAGGGGCGCGACATGGCTGAAGCCCTCGCGCGCCACAGCATGGTGAAGGCTTCGGCGGCGGGATGGGCTGCGGTGATGAACCGCTATCCGGAACTCGCCAGCGAGCCGATCGTCGCGGGCTGGGCGCATGCGGGACGCCCTCTCGTCGTGCGCCGGCCGGCCTGCAGCGATACCGCAGGCCTCGTTCCACTCGGCCTGCCGCTACCGCCGAGCCATGGCAAGCGGCGCATCGCGGTCTCGCTCGCCGCAGTCGATATCGTCGCGGCCGCGCCGCCGCCGCTATTGGCCGAGGCCGCCGCCGCGGCACCAGCGGCCTGGCGCGCGACGATCGACAGGCTCGTCCAGCTTCTGCCGGAGACCCGCGCCTATGGCAGCCTGGCCTGGCAGCATCTCACCGGCCTGCCCTATCTTTCGGACAGCTCGGACCTCGATCTGCTCTGGCCACAGCCCACCGCAAGGCACGCCGCACATCTGTTGTCCGGCATCGCGGCAATCGCGAAACAAGCGCCGATGCGGCTGGACGGCGAGATCACCGGTCCCGTCGGGGGCGTTCAATGGCGCGAGCTGACCGGCACTGACGAGGACGAAGTCCTCGTGAAGGGTCCTGCAGGCGTCACCACGACGACGCGCGCGGCCTTCCTCGCGGGCCTCGTGTCATGACCTTAGCGCTCAGATGGCAGTCAACGCCGAGCCGCACGCTTGATGCACAGCAACTCGGCCATCTCGCTTCGCTCTGCCTGAAGCTCGAGGTCGAGACCCATCCGAAGCCCGGGCTTGTCAGCCATGTCGACAATGGCGCGCATCGCGACATGGACGCCGCGCTGCTCTGCCTGAGCGCCACAACCCTGATGCCGTTCTACGGCGAGCTTGCCGCCGCGGGCGCCGAGGGCGCGGGCATGAACCGGCTACGTGCCATCGGCGTTGCCGCCGAGCGCGCGATGCTGGCCGCAACACACGGCGTGAATACGCACCGGGGCGCGATCTTCGGGCTGGGTCTGCTTTGCGCTGCGGCCGGATACCGGAACGCCGTCGGCATCCGCAAGTCACTCGGCCAGCTGGTTTCGGAGCGTTGGGGCGACGACATCCTGTCGGGCCCGATCTCGCTACGCAGCCATGGCGCCGTGGCCTCACGGCGCTACGGCGCCGGCGGCGCCAGGGCGGAAGCTGCTTACGGCTTTCCGTCGATCTACGACATCGCCCTGCCCGCGCTACGTGCGGCGCGCGAGCTCGCGCCCCATGACGAGGAGGCCGTGCGTGTTCAGACCTGCATACGGCTGATCGCCGAGGTCACCGACACCAACCTGCTGCATCGGGGCGGAGCGGAAGGATTAAGCTTCGCGCAAGCGAGTGCGTCCGGCTTCCTCGCCGCCGGCGGCGTCGGATCGCCGGAATGGGGCAAGCGCGCGGCCGACATTCACCAGGCGTTCGTCGCTCGCAATCTCAGCCCCGGCGGCTCCGCGGACCTGCTCGCGATGGCGCTGTTTGTAGATCGGCTGGAGGCCTGATGCTGGCCCTGCTCTGCGGCGGACAAGGTACGCTCTCGGACACGATCTTTGATCTTGTCGCGGACCAGCCTGCTGCGGAGCCGGTCTTCGCGGCCGCGGCCGCTTTGCTCGGCGCGGATCCGCGGGAGTTCGTCAGGACGCGGAGTGCGGATGAGCTCTCCGCCAATCATTCCAGCCAGATCCTAACCGTCACCTCGGCGCTCGCGATCCACGCCTGCATCGCCGACCTGTTGACCGAGCAGACCGCCGTCACCGGGTACAGCGTCGGCGAGATGGCGGCCTGGAGCATCGCGGGGATCTGGACCGCCGACGAGGCCTTGCGGCTCACGGATATTCGCGCCCGCTTGATGCTAGATGCGGCGGGGCCGGATGGCCGCCTGGGCTATGTTCGCGGGCTCGACCGGGGTACGCTCGACTCTCTGCTTGCAAAACATGGCTGTGAAATCGCGATCCGTAATCCCGACCTCCTTATCGTTATCGGCGGCGCGGAGCGGGACATCATCGCGCTCTGCGAAGAGGCCACCAAGGAAGGCGCGCGCACGGGCCTTCTCGCCGTAAAGATCGCCTCGCACACAACAAGGCTGGCGCAGGCCTGCACACCGCTTCGAAAAGCGCTCGAGGCAAGCCGGCGCGCGGCCGTTGCGAGTGGGCGCGTACTGCTCGCCGGCGACGGCGGCGAGCGCATCTTCGCCGCAGAAGATGCCACAGCGAAACTCGCAAACCAGGTCGCCCATCCCGTCGATTGGGCGGCAACGCTGGAGGTGCTTTCAGAACTCGGGGTGACCCGCGTGCTGGATCTCGGCCCCGGACATGCGCTGGCCGAGATGATGCAAGCCTTTCGATCCTCTACCCCTTGCTACGCGGCCGACGGATTCCGCACCATTGCGGGCCTGCGCAATTGGATCGCTTCGGCTTGAGCATCGACCGAGCTCCCAACATTTCTGTCGAATCGGCTGGTCGGTGCGAGGCGAGTGGAGTACGTCCTCCGAGGTAGGCCCCTCCGCTTTCAGGTGAACGCTGCTCACGCATGAGTGCAAAGTTCTCATTTGTCGGCCGGTTCCGCCCCGACGCAGACTAGCCCTAAAGACGACGCTCTCGAGCGTTTTGGGGAGGATGCGTACATCTGCAACGCCAACTGGCGTCCATTCAGGTTGCGGGCGATAAGCCCGGACCCGCGATGCGCCTGCGCTGCAAATCCTCGACATAGATGAATTTGTTTCTTCCGGCCAGGTTCGCCGCCGACAGCCTCCATTCAGGACCCGCGGCTGGCTAACCAGGCAGGGATCACGTGAGAAGCGCTCTGAAGCCGGCTCCGCCGGACTCCGGACGCCCAAGAGGAGGAGGAAGGGATGAAGTTCAGGACGTTTCTCGGCGCGTTCGCTGTCCTAGTGCTCGCTGCTTGCTCAGTGCAGGCTGCCGACAAGGATGCGGCCGACACAGCGGTGGAAGCCGCGAAGAAGTATGCGGGTACAACGATCAGCATCGTCTGGGAGGCCGGTCTTCAGTCGCTGGACCCGTTGAACTATTCGGGCCCGCAATGGGAGAAGCTCACCGGCATCAAGGTGAAGGTGGTCGAAGTGCCGACCGACCAGATGTTCACCAAGATCATGCAGGATTTCAAATCGGGCGCCGGAGCGTATGACGCGCTGAACGTCATCCCATCCTGGATGCCCGATCTTGCACGCGCGGGCGCGCTCGAGCCTCTCGACAAGTATGTCGACAAGTTTGGCTACCGCGACGAGCTGCAGGACATCGCGGCCGCCTATCGTGACAACCAGATGCAGTATGACGGGAAGATCTACGGCTTCCCGGACGATGGCGACGTGATGCTGCTCTACTACCGGAAGGACGTCTTCGAGGAGCCGAAGATGAAGGACGAATTCAAGGCCAAGTTCGGCTACGAGCTCGCGCCGCCAAAGGACTGGAAACAATTCGACGAGATCGGCCAGTTCATCACCGACAAGATGGCGCCGAAGGTCTACGGCGCGGGCTTCTTCCGCACCGCGCCCTATCCGCAATACATGTTCCAGGAGCGCTTCCGCATGGAGGGCGGCAAGTTCTTCAATGCCGACACGATGAAGGCGACGGTGAATGGTGAGGTCGGTCTTAAGGTGTTCAAGCAGATGCTGGCGGAGAACAAGTTCATGCCGCCGGGCGTGGAGCAGTGGAATTTCGTCGACAATCTCGCCGCGTTCCTTCAGGGCGCGACTGCCATGACGATCTCCTGGCCGCCCTACGGCCGCTGGGCCGCGGGCTATGGCTCGGGCGAAGAGGCGTTGAAGTGGGTGCCGAAATCGCAAGTCGCAGGCAAGGTTGGTTACGCGCTCACCCCACTCGGCCGTCCCGAGCTCGGCGTCGGCTTTGACTTGTCGGTGTCAGCCACCAGCAAGAACAAGGAGGCTGCGTACCTCTTCATCCAGTGGCTGAACAGCAAGAAGACCAGCCTCGAGCGCGTTCAGCTCCCCTATACGCTGCGCGATCCATTCCGCCTCTCGCACTACGCGAGCGAGAAATACCGTGCGCTCTGGCCCGATGCTCCAGCCTATCTCGATACGATCAAGACATCGGGCGAGAAGGGCCTGCTCGATCTCTCTTTGCTACAACAGGACAAGTACGACGAGGCGATGACCAAGGCGATTTCGAGCCTCTGGGCCGGCGAAGATCCTAAGACCATTCTCGACCGCATGGCTCAACAATTCGACGCGATCACCGACAAGGTCGGCATCGAGAACCAGAAAGCCGTCTACAAGGTCTGGGCCGCGAAGCCCGGCGCCTATCCGCAATAACTGACTGGATACCGCACGGGAGGCATCGCTCTCCCGTGCGGTGCCGTTTTCCGGACCGATGATGACAGTTTCTGTGAGCCTCAACTCTGCCGAGCAACGCCGCCCCAGCCGCTTCGGGCGCGTGCTCGAGGACCGCCTGCCCTATCTCATCGTCGCGCCGGCCATCCTGATCCTCCTCCTGGTTGGCTTGTTCCCCCTGATCTACTCGCTGATCGTGAGCTTCCAGCGCATCACGATGACCGAGAACGATACCTCTTTTGTCGGCCTCTTGAACTATGTGGAGTTGTTCAGGGATACCCGCCTCTGGGCTTCGCTCGGTCATACCGTCATCATCACCGCGATCGCCCTCCCCCTGGAGCTGATGGTCGGCTTCCTGATGGCGCAGCTCTTCATCGATCGCATGCCGGGCCGACAGATCTTCGTCGCGCTGCTGGTGCTTCCGACGGTGATCTCTCCGATCGTCGCGGGCGCGACCTGGCGTCTGATGTTCGACGTCCGCTTCGGCCCGATTGGGCAGATTCTGAGCTTCGTCGCCGGTGAACCGGTCCGGATCCTGTGGACGGTCAATCCTGCCTACGTCTATCCGGCGATCATCATCTGCGAGGTCTGGCAGTGGTCGCCATTCATGTTCCTGCTGCTGCTCGCCGCGCTGTCGAATGTGGACCAGTCGCAGCTCGAGGCTGCGGAGATCGATGGGGCGTCGTACCTGCGCGTGCTTCGCGCGATCGTTCTGCCGGCGATCGCGCCGGTGATCGCCGTGGCCTGCCTGATCCGCGGCCTCGATCTCGTACGCATCTTCGACATCATCTGGGCCCTCACCGAAGGCGGTCCGGGCTCGATGACCGAGACCATCTCGCTCTACACCTATGTGCAGGGTTTCTCGCAATTCGAGACCAGCTACACAGCCGCGATTTCCTTCCTGGTGATTGCGCTGCTGACGCTGATCACGACCCTGGTCCTCAAGCGCATGGAGCTTGTGCGATGAGGATCGGCAGGCTTCCGGCCAGAAAAGCGCGCATTCTCGCCGTCCGCTATCTCGGCGCCGGCGTCGTGACCCTGCTGTTTCTGTTTCCGGTCTATTGGCTGTTCATGATCTCGTTCAAGACACCGGACGAGATCTATCATGTTCCGCCCTTGTGGATTCCCGGGCAGATCCAGTTCTCGAATTATTACGTCCTGTTCAGGGATGGCGACGTCCTGGCGATACTGAACAGCCTGATCGTCGCCGGAGTCAGCTCCGGCATCGCAATCGTTCTCGGGACGCTCTGCGCCTACAGCCTGGCCAGATTCAGCACCGGCGGCGAGAACCTCGCGATGTGGATCATCTCCCAGCGCATGATCCCGCCGATCGCTGTCGTCTTCCCGATCTTCCTGATCTACGTGTATTTCGGCCTCGTCGACGGTTATTTCGGCCTGATCCTGCTCTACACCGCATTCAATCTTCCCTATGTGATCTGGATGATGCGGGGCTACATCGTCGACGTTCCCCTGGAGCTCGAGGAAAGCGCGCTGGTCGATGGCCTCAATCGATGGGAGGTGATCTGGAAGGTCGTTTTCCCGATGGTTCGCCCCGGCCTCATGGCGACGTCGGTCTTCACCTTCGTCTTCGCCTGGAATGACTTCCTCTTCGCACTCGTGCTCACGCGCACCGAGGTCATCACTTTTCCGGTCATGCTCACGCACTATTTCGGCGGCCAATCGAATTTCTGGGCAAAGATCGCGGCGATGTCGGTCCTGGGGACGTTGCCGATCTTCGTCGCGGTCTCGGTAATGCAGCGCTATCTCGTGCGCGGCATCTCGCTGGGCGCGGTCAAGGGTTAGGGAGAGCGGAGTGGCAGACGTTAAGCTGTCCGGTGTACACAAATACTACGGCAACGTGCATGCAGTCCGCGGGGTGGATCTCACCATCGCCGACGGCGAATTCGCTGTGCTGGTGGGGCCGTCGGGCTGCGGCAAGAGCACTCTCTTGCGAACCATTGCCGGTCTTGAGGATCCGGATGGTGGAACGATCACCATCGGGGGCGCGGTGGTCAACGATCTGCGCCCGCGCGAGCGCAACATCGCGATGGTGTTTCAGAACTATGCGCTCTACCCCTATCTGACCGTCGGCGAGAACATCGCCTTCGGTCTGCGCGCCCGCAAAACTCCCGAGATCGAGATTAGGAAGCGGGTCAGTGAGGCCGCCGAGATGCTCGGCATCGGCAATTTCCTGCAGCGCTATCCACGGCAGCTCTCCGGTGGACAGCGTCAGCGCGTCGCGATCGGCCGCGCCATCGTCCGCAAGGCCGACCTGTTCCTGTTCGACGAGCCGCTCTCGAATCTCGACGCCCAGTTGCGTGACGAGATGCGGACCGAGATCAAGCGGCTGCATCACGAGATTACGACGACGATGATCTACGTCACCCATGACCAGGTCGAAGCGATGACGCTCGCCGACCGCATCGTGCTGCTGCGTGACGGAAAAATCGAGCAGCAGGGCGCTCCGCTGGAACTGTTCGAGCGGCCCCGTACGGGTTTCGTAGCTGGCTTTCTCGGCTCCCCGTCGATCAACCTCATCCCGGCGACCCTCAGGACAAACGGTCCCGAGGCGGCAGTGGTGTTTCAGTCCGACGGAGAACTGACGCTTCCGAGCGCGAAGGCGACACCGCTGGCCAGTATGAATGGGCGAGAGATTCTCGTTGGCATTCGGCCCCAGCACTTCAGTCGGGCCGGCGGGCCGCTGCGCGACGGCGTGGTCTCCTATTCGGCCACTGCCGATCTCATTCAGCCGACGGGGACTCGCACCTTCACCACCATCAAGATCGGCGGCGTCGATGCGGTTGCCGAGCTGCAGGCGCACGACGTCAGCAGCCACGGCGAACGAATCGACCTCGCCATCGACCTCAATCGTGTGGTGCTGATTGATCCGGCCAGCGGCCTTGTCATCGCATAATGAGAGCAACGTTCGAGAATGGGAGGGATGAATGGCGTCGAGACTGTTTGCAACCGGAATTGGCGCGCCCGAGGGTCCGGTGTGCCTGCCAGACGGCTCGATGTATGTCACGGAGATGTCCGCGTCGACCCTTTGTGTTACGCGGCTCGATGCTCGCGGCAATCGCCGCGTGATCCGAACAACGGGTGGCCGTCCGAATGGACTGACGACCGATGGCCACGGCCGGATCTGGATCGCGGAAGCTGGCCTCCGGGCCTTGATCTGCATCGACGAGAGCGGCAACGAGATCCGGCGCATGCAGGGCGAAGGCGCTGATCGCTTCCTGTTTCCGAACGATCTCTGCTTTGGTCCGAACGGATTGCTCTACATGACTGACTCCGGAATGGCCGCCGAGGATTTCATCAACGGCCAGGCCTTCGTCGACGGTTATATGGATCTCGACTGGGACGGCCGTGTATACGAGATTGATCCCGCAGCCATGAAGGTGCTCCGCGTGTTCGATCGCAAGATCCGCTTCACCAACGGCATTGCCTTCGGACCCGACAATCACCTTTACGCCAACGCATCCTTTACCGGCGAGATCTACCGATATGACGTGCTTGGCGATGCAGCGCCGAAACGCGTCCTCTTCGGCAACGTGCTGCAGCCGGATTCCAATCCGGACTTCAAAGGGCCGGACGGGATGGCCTTCGGAACGGACGGCCGGCTCTATTGCACGGTCTACAACCAGAGGAACGTTACGGTGCTGGACCGCCGGGGTGAGGTCGTCGATCGTCTGGTCCTGGACGGACCGCAGCCGACGAACTGTGCCTTTACGCTCGAGGGCCGGAAGCTGCGCGTCACCGAGGTCGGCAAGGGGCAGGTCGAGGAGATCGACATGCCCTGCGATGGTCTGCCGCTGCATCTGCCGAAGTTCGCCTGAGGAGGTACCTCGCGGTTTGTCCTCTCCTAGGCGTCAAAGGAAGCCGATCGATAGCCAGGGCACTGCTGCGACGATGAGTGTGCCGATCAGTAGCGCGATCATATAGCCCACGATGGGTTTCATGCCCTCGTCCGGGTTGATGCGGCTGATGGCGCAGGCGGCATAATAGCCAACCCCGAACGGCGGCGCGAACAGGCCGATGCCCATGGCCAGAACGACGACCATTGCGTAGTGCACGTCGTGCACCCCGACCTGCCGCGCGATCGGGAATAGCAGCGGGCCGAAGAGGACGATGGCCGGAATTCCTTCCAGCACGCTGCCGAGGATCACGAAAGTCACGATCGTCACCGCGAGGAAGACCGGTACCCCGCCCGGCAGGCTGGTCATGAACTTGGCGAGCGAGGCGGAAAATCCCGATTGGGTCAGGGCCCAAGCCATCCCTGTCGCCGCGCCGATGATGAGCAGGATCGCCCCGGACAGCGAGGCCGTCTCGACCAACATCGGATAGATGCGACGCCAGTCGAACTGGCGGTAGATGAAGAGACCTGCGCAGAACGAATACAGGATCCCGATAGTCGAGACCTCCGTTGCGGTCGCGACGCCCTCGACAACGGCGGTCCGGATGATAAAGGGCAGCGCTATGGCTGGAATCGCGATCACAAAGGCGCGGCCGATTTGCCGACCGGTGGCCCGTTTGACGTGAGACAGGTCCTCGCGGCGGTATCGCCACCATACGACAGCCGCGAGCATGACCGCGAGCACCACGCCCGGGAGCAATCCGCCTGTGAACAGTGCGGAGATCGACACGCCTGTCACCGAGCCGATCGTGATCAGGACCAGCGAGGGCGGGATCGTCTCGGTCTGGGCGCCGGTCGCCGCGAGAAGCGCAACGAGGTCTCCTGGTTTGGCCCCGCGCTGCCGCATCTCGGGAAACAACACCGGAGCGACCGCCGCCATATCCGCCGCCTTGGAGCCCGAGATGCCCGAGACCAGGTACATCGCACCGACCAGCACATAGTGCAGACCGCCGCGGACGTGCCCCAAGAGGCTCGCCAGGAAGCCGACCATGGCCCGGGCCATGCCCGTCATCTCGATGAGAAGGCCGAGAAAGACGAAGAGAGGCACGGCCAGCAGGATCAGGTGGCTCATGCCCTCGTCCATTCGTCCGATCATCACCACGTCGGGCGTGCGGGTTGTGAGAGCGAGATAGCCGACGGTGGCGAGGCCGAATGCGAAGGCGATCGGGACGGCCGCGAAGACCATTGCGCCGACGACGAAAACGAAGAAGATCAGAAGATTCAGATTGCCAAGCGGCTTCAAGACGGGAGCGAGCAGAACGAACGTCGCGAGGATGCCTGCGACCATCGCGACCGAAGCCAGCAGGTTGCGCAGGGTCGCGATGCGGATCAGCCGGATAACCGCTGCGATCAGCATCAAGCTGATGCCGATCGGTAGCGCCGCCGCGCGCCAGCTGTTGACGATCTCGAGCGCCGGCGTCGTGACAAAGGCCTCGTCGGCCGCAAATTCATAGGCCGGCCAGACAACGAGCGCAAGAAATGCCAGCGATGCTGCGGCCGCGACAACATCCAAGAATGCGCGGACTTCCGCACTGAGGACGCCGACGATGGCGGTCATCCGCATGTGCTCGCCGCGCTGGAACGCAATCACCGATCCGAGCATTGCAAGCCAGAGGAAGAGAATTCCGGCAAGCTCGTCAGACCAGACGATTGGCGAGCGGAACACATATCTGCCCACAATGCCGGCGGACAACACCGCGATTTCCGCGAGCACAAGCAGTGCCGCAGGTACGGCGACGATATGGCTGAGCACAGCGTTCGCTGTCACAACCCAGCTGCGCCGGCCCGCCTGCAACGCGCCGGCCGCCACACCGGCATCGACATGCGGCTTATTCACGCTGGTCACGATAACTGGCCCGCGGCTTTTTCGAGCTGCGACCACGCCTCCTCGCCAAACTTGGCTTTCCAGTCGGCGTAGAAGCTGGTTTTGGACAATGCCTGGCGGAAGGCGGCGCGGTCGACGTCGATGAATTTGAGGCCCTTGGCCGAAAGATCGGCGCGAAGTGACTGGCTGAGCTTTGCGATGTCCGCGCGCTGATCGACGGCAGAGCGGTCGAGCTCGCGCGTCACGATCTCCTGCACATCCTTCGGCAGGCGCTCGAAGGCGCGCTTGTTGCCGAGGATCCAGTAACCATCCCAGACGTGCCCCGTCAGGCTGCACGTGCTCTGCACCTCATAGAGGCGCGCGGTCGCAATGATCGGCAACGGATTCTCCTGGCCGTCGACGACCTTGGTCTGCAGCGCGGAATAGACCTCGTTGAAGTTGATCGGGGTTGGCCCGGCGCCGAGCGCCTTGAAGAGCGAGGTGAGCAGCGGTGCGGGCGGAACGCGGATCTGGAAATTCTTGAGATCATCCGGCGTCCGCACCTCGCGGCCGGACGAGGTCACTTGGCGGAAGCCGTTGTCCCAGGTCTTCGATACCGCCATGATCGGCGTCTTGGCGATCTGCGTCCGGATGTAGGTGCCGAGCTCGCCGTCCATCGCATTCCACACGCTGTCGTAGTCGGTGAATGCGAAGCCGGTGTTCACGATGCCGGCGCTTGGCACCAGGGTGGCAAGGATCGAAGAGGATTGGTTGAAGAACTCGACGCCGCCGCTGCGCACCTGGGTCAGCAGCTCAGTGTCGGAGCCGAGCTGATTGGCCGGGAACAGCCTGATCTCCAACCGGCCGCTGGTTGCTTCGCGGATGCGATCGATCGCCTCTTGCGCGCGGATGTTCACCGGATGGGTCGGGTCCTGTCCGGTTGCGAACTTGTAGACGAACTCGGCGGCAGACGTTGGACGGGTCAGAATCCCGCAGAGAGGTACCGCGCTCGCCGCGATTAATAGCGAACGGCGGCTGATGCGTCCGGACTTCGAGACAGTCATGTTTTCCTCCTGATGCTGTATTGACGTTGTGCAGGCTGTATGAGCCAGCTGTCCGGGCTCTTCGACCGCCGCATTCGGGCGACAGCCATCGCTCGCCCGCCGCAACATGCGGCGGGTGGAACTCTTCACTCGGATTTTGCCTGACTGGCGGTTAGTGCCGGTGCGCTAAAGCCACTGCTTGATCTGCCTTGCGACCTCGGCGGTGGAAATGCCGTAGCGGTCGTGCAGCGTCGGCAGTGCGCCGGCGTCAAGAAACTCGTCCGGCAATGCAATCTGGCGAAACGGCGGATGGACGCCTGAACGCATCAGGAGCGCCGCGACCGCCTCGCCGAGACCGCCAATCGTCGTGTGGTTTTCGGCAACGACGACCAAGCGGCCTGACTTGCCGGCTTCACGCAGTATCGTCTTGGCGTCGAGCGGCTTGATGGTCGGAACGTGGAGCACCGCGGCATCGACGCGGTCGTTCTTCAGAGTTTGGAACGCCTCGATTGCACGCATGGTCATGATGCCGGATGAGATGATCAGAACATCCTTCCCGTCACGGATCAGCTTGGCTTTGCCCAGCTCGAACTTGTAGTCGTATTCGTCGAGCACAACCGGCACCTGGCCTCGCAGCAGGCGCATGTAGACCGGCCCCTGATGCGCCGCGATCACGGGCACCAGTTGCTCGATTTCATGGGCATCGCAGGGGTCAATGACGGTCATGTTCGGCATGGCGCGAAACAGCGCGAGATCCTCCGCGGCTTGATGGCTCGGGCCATAGCCTGTGGTCAGCCCGGGCAATGCGCAGACGATCTTCACGTTGCGGTCTTCCTCCGCAATCGTCTGGTGGATGAAGTCGTAAGCGCGTCGCGATGCAAACACCGCGTAGGTGGTTGCGAATGGCATGAAGCCTTCGGCGGCAAGGCCGGAGGCCGCGCCGAACAAAAGCTGCTCGGCCATGCCCATCTGGTAATAGCGATCCGGAAATTCCTTCGCGAAGATGTGCAGGTCGGTGTACTTGCCGAGATCGGCCGTCATGCCGACCACATCGGGACGGCTGCGCGCGAGCTCGACGAGTGCGTGTCCAAACGGCGCCGGCTTCGTCTTCTGTCCCTCGGCCGCGATCGAGGCGATCATGGCCGAGGTGGTCAGGCGCGGTTTGCCCGGCTGGGGTGCTGATCTGACGGTCTTCATGCCTGCCTCCCGGCTTCCAGCGCAGCCAGCGCGAGCTGCCATTCGTGCTGCTCGACGCGGATGAAATGGTTCTTCTCACGCTGCTCCAGGAAAGGAACGCCCTTGCCCATCAGCGTGTCGGCGACGATCATCCGGGGTTTTGGCGCGGGATGAGACCTGGCGACATCGAACGCGGCAACCACGGCATCGAGATCATTGCCGTCGATCCGCTGCACGAACCAGCCGAAGGCTTGAAGCTTCTCGACCAGCGGCTCGAACGCCATGACCTGTGTCGAAGGACCGTCGGCCTGCTGATTGTTGACGTCGACAATGCCGATCAGGTTGTCGAGCTTGTAGTGGCCCGCCGACTGGATGGCCTCCCAGACCGAGCCCTCATCGAGTTCGCCGTCGGAGAACAACGTGTATACCCGCGCCTCGGATTTCTTGCGCTTGAGCCCGAGGCCCATGCCGACGGCGATGCTGAGCCCAAGCCCGAGCGAGCCGCCCGACATTTCCATTCCGGGCGTGTAGGAGGCCATGCCCGACATCGGCAGGCGGCTCTCGTCGCTGCCATAGGTTTCGAGCTCTTCCTCGGGGACGATCCCCGCCTCGATCAAAGCCGCGTAGAGAGCGATGGCATAGTGGCCATTGGAGAGCAGGAAGCGGTCGCGCTCTTCCCAGGAGGGATCTTCCGGCCGGTAGCGCATCGCGTGAAAATAGGCCACGGCGAGGACGTCGGAGATGTCCAGCGCCTGTGCGATATAGCCCTGGCCCTGGACTTCGCCCATGCGCAGCGCATTGCGGCGAATGTTGTAGGCGCGGTTCGCCAGCTTGGGCGTGTTGGTCAGCGTTTCCATCGATCTGGACCTTATCTGAGTGGCTCAGTGAATGAGCATGCCACCATTGACGTCGATCACGGCACCAGTCACGTAGGCGGAGAGATCCGAAGCCAGGAAGGTGTAGAT
The DNA here is from genome assembly GCF_019455395.1 of Bradyrhizobium sp. BR 10261. Lineage (NCBI taxonomy): Bacteria > Pseudomonadati > Pseudomonadota > Alphaproteobacteria > Hyphomicrobiales > Nitrobacteraceae > Bradyrhizobium > Bradyrhizobium sp. BR 10261. The sequence continues at coordinate 83,156 of NZ_JACOFQ010000019.1, read as the reverse complement.
GCCAGCGACATCGTCCGCCGTGCCGAGGCGATTGAGCGGAATGCCCTCCAGGATCTTCGCCCTCATCTCGTCGGTCAGCTTGCCCGCGGTGATATCAGTGCCGATCAGGCCGGGCGTGACGCAATTGACGCGGATGCCGTCCGGGCCGAATTCACGGGCCATTGCCTTGGCGAGACCAAGCACACCCGCTTTGGCCGCCGAATAATGCGGACCGCCAAATATTCCGCCGCCACGCTGGGCCGAGACCGACGACATGCAGGCGATTGATCCGGACTTGCGCGCGCGCATGTGCGGGATCACGGCCTGGGAGAGGAACAGAACACCTTTCAGATTGACGTCCTGGATACGATCCCAGTCGGCGGCCGAAATCTCCAGGAGCTTCACCGGCTGCGTGATGCCGGCATTATTGATCAAGATATCGATTCCGCCGAATGCTTCCATTACGCGACCGACCGCCCGCTCGCACGATGACTTGTCGGCGACGTCGCACGACACCCCGATATGCTCTGTACCAAGAGTGGTCGCTGCACCTGCGGCAGCTGCGGCATCGATATCGAGAATGGCAACCCGCGCGCCCTCGGTAGCGAACCGGCGCGCCGTGGCAAGCCCAATGCCGCGCGGCGAAGCCGCGCCCGAAATGATGGCCGTCTTACCGCTGAGCAGCATCAGTTCCTCCCACTGATTGTTTTTCCTTGGCAAGGCTAGGAATGCATCGCTGACGCGCAACAGACAAACGCACAGTTGTCACGGATGGATGAATCTGGTTCACTTATGAGATGCTGTCGAATGTCCCGATATCGGCAATTCGCGCCTTTGAGGCCGCCGCTCGCACCGGATCGTTTCGCGATGCGGCGAATGAGCTTCACCTGACGCCGAGTGCTGTCAGTCATGCCATCCGCAAATTGGAGGACACGCTTCGGACCGTCCTGTTCGAGCGCAGCGCGCGGTCCGTGCGGCTCACGCCAGCCGGCGAAAACCTGATGCGCCACACGGGAGCGGCCTTCGATCAGCTCCGCCGCGGTCTGGAGGAAGTCGCCGCGCGCGGACCGCAATTGGTGCGCGTTCACTCCGCGCCAAGCTTTGCCGCGCAATGGCTGGCGCCGCGGCTCGCACAGTTTCTCGCTGCTTATCCGAAGCTCGAAGTTCGATTAGCCGCAAGCACGGACTACGCTCGCTTCAGCAACGATGATTTTGATATCGACATCGTTTACGGTCCGCCGCGTGCGGAGGGCGTGGAGGTTGTTCCTCTCCCGGAGGAGACGGTCACCCCACTCTGCTCGCCTGCCCTCGCGAAATCGATAATGAAGCCTGCCGATCTCCTCGATCAGACCCTGATCCGCTCCGACGTGAAGCAGGTCCAGTGGCACCAATGGTTCACGGCGAACGGATTGGAAGCACCTGCCCTCCACGGCATGAGGTTCGATCGAAGCTTTCTTGCAATAGCGACGGCTGCCGAGGGGTTGGGCGTTGCGTTGGAATCAACACTTCTCGCCGAACGCGAACTGGCGAGTGGACGATTGGTGGCGCCATTGGCGGGCCGCGCCAACGATATTTGCTACATCGGTCACCGCTTGATCTACCCGCGCGCAAGCCGACAACGATCGTCGGTGCGAGCTTTTGCGGATTGGGTCGTGACGCAACTTGAAGGTCAAAATACGCGCTCCAGAGAGTGACCACATCTTTTGGCCCGCCTCTCGGCTTACTTCGCAACGTTTGGTCGGTTTGTGCCGGCCGGATACGGTTTACCGCAGCGCCTGAAGGCGCGGTCGTTGAGGGTTCTCGCGGTCGAGTCGCAGCATGCGGGACCTTCCACAGCGAGGCGTCGAGATCCGTCATCCGCCCCCCCGTTCAGTGCGGCGGAGATTGGGAGTCAAACCGACGGTCACGATCTCCTTCCATCACGCGCGCATCGAGCATCCCACCGCGTGAACCATATGGACTATTTTGCTGTAGCCGCTGACTCGGCTTGTCGGAATGAAGAACCAACAACCCTTTATAAGTACTTGATTTCACAATGGTGGGCGCACCAGGGCTCGAACCTGGGACCCGCTGATTAAGAGTCAGCTGCTCTACCAACTGAGCTATGCGCCCGAAAGGCGGTCAATGCCTTGCGAGGCCGGTCGTTTAGCAAAGCGATCCGGGTCTGGCAAGCGATGCGAGGCATGTTTTCCAAGGTTCTTCCACAGCCCCCGGAAAGGCGAAAAGCCGCTGGATTCCAGCGGCTTCGCAGAGGTTAATGCCCGGGAAATCCCGGTCCGCTCAGAGCCGGCCTTCCCGGTCAGCGCCCTCGTCCCGGTCGCCGCCGCGCATGTGGTCCATGCCGTGATCCATCATGCGGTCCATGCGCTCCCTGAAACGGTGGGGCGGGCCGTCTTCGCCACCGCCGAACGGGCCGCGATGGCGGGTCAGCAGGGCAAGGCGGCGCTTCTGGCCGTCATCGAGGCTCTTGTAGAGCGGATCGGCGGCATCGGCGATCTTCTTCAGGGCTGCCGAGCTCGCGCCCATATCCTCGGCGCGCTGGCGCAGGCGGGCGACCGGGTCATCCGGCTTGTCAGAGTCGCCGGGACCATTCATCCGCGCATTGGCGCGGTCGAGCCGCAGCTTGGCGAAGTCGCGCACCGCGGCCTCGACCGGCGGCCACAGCTTCTCCTGATCGGCGTTGAGCCTCAAGCCGGCATGGACGGCAGCAATACGCGCGTCGACCAGGGCGGCGCGGTCTTCCGGGTTTATGCGGATGTGGTGGAAGTGCTCCATCCACGGGCGATGAAATTGGGCATAGACCGCGCCCGAACCGGCGATGCTGAGCACAGCGATGGCGGCGATGGTGAACTTCTTCATCCGAACCTCCTCTGGAAGGATACCCTGAAGATGAGCGTCGGAAGGCCCGTGCGCAACTTACAACTTGGACAGGAAGCCCGTTCTTACGAGATGTAACGCCTATTAATTTTGGTTCAGCCGCAACCGGAAATCATTCGCAACAAAGAGCTTCCGTGCGGCTCGCACGGAAGCCTCATCGTTCATCCAGACTAGTTGGTCGTGCTCCTGGCTTCCTTCTGGAATTCGTCGATCAGCGGCTGGCCGACGCGGCTCGCGGCGTCCTTGTAGACCGGCTCCATCGCCTTGCGCATCGCTTCGTCCTGCTCGCTCGTAAGCTTGATGATCTCGCTCTTGCCGCTCTTTTTGATCTCGGCGAGCGCGTCGTCGTTTTCCTTCTGCGACTGCGCGTTGTTGAAATCGGTCGCTTCCTTCATCGCCTTCGCGAGCTGGTCGCGGATGTCGGCCGGCAGCTCGTCCCAGAACTTCTTGTTCACGATCACGACATAGCCGATATAGCCGTGATTGGTCTCGGTGATGTACTTCTGCACCTCGTGCATCTTCTGGGTATAGATGTTCGACCAGGTGTTCTCCTGCCCGTCGACCACGCCGGTCTGCAGCGCCTGATAGACCTCGCCGAACGCCATCACCTGCGGCAGCGAGCCGAGCGCCTTGAACTGGGCCTGCAGCACGCGCGAGGACTGGATGCGGAACTTGACGCCCTGATAGTCCGCCGGCGCGATGAGCTTCTTGTTGGCGCTCATCTGCTTGAAGCCGTTGTCCCAATAGGCAAGGCCGGTGATGCCCTTCGGCTCGAGCAGCTTGAGCAGCTTTGCGCCGAGCGGGCCTTCCGTCACCTTCCGCAGCGTCTTCAGATCAGGGAGAATGTAGGGAAGATCGAACACCTCGAATTCGCGGATGCCGAGCGGGCCGAACTTGGAGTTGGACGGCGCCAGCATCTGCACGCTGCCGAGCTGCAGCGCCTCAAGCTCTTCCTTGTCCTTGTACAGCGTCGAGTTCGGATAGACCTCGACCTTGACCTTGCCGTTCGTGTACTTCTCGGCGAGCTCCTTGAATTTTTCCGACGCCTTGCCCTTCGGCGTGTCGGTCGCGACCACGTGGCTGAATTTGATGATGATCGGGTCGGCGCTGGCGGGGCCGGCAAGGCCAAGGGCCAGTGCCGCGACGGATGCCGCGATCGCGAAGCTGCGCATAATCTCTCCCTGTTGTTATTTGGGCCGCCCGCGCGCGGACGGCCGATCTTGAGCCGACAGCACCAATAGCGGCTCGCGCATCGAGCCGCTATTGGCCGTTCGCAGGGCAGCTATTCAACGCGAATGCCGCTGCGCCCCCTCTCCCGCTTGCGGGAGAGGGTCGGGGAGAGGGTCTTTCCACAGCGGGACAATCCCGATGAGGAAAGAACCCTCACCCGCCAGGCGCGGGACGATGCTCCGCATCGCCCGGGCGTGTCGGCCTCTCCCGCAAGCGGGGGAGGCGAAGGCCACTCACAGCAGAGCGCTACTCAGCTCGCCGCGGCTGTCGTCACGGTGTCGCGCTGGCGCTTCATGACGATCTTGTTGAGCGCGCCGAGATAGGCTTTGGCGGACGCCACCAGCGTGTCCGGATCCGCCGCGCGGGCCGTCATCGAACGTCCCTCCTGCGACAGCCGTACCGACACTTCGGCCTGCGCATCGGTGCCCTCGGTCACGGCGTGGACCTGATACAATTCGAGCTTGGCCTCGTGCGGCACCAGGCGCTTGATGCAGTTGAACACCGCGTCCACTGGACCGTTGCCCTCGGCTTCCTCGATCTTGATCTGGCCGTCGACATCGAGCTTCATGGTCGCGCGCTGCGGGCCATGGGTGCCGGCGATCACGGTCAGCGAGGTCAGCTTGATGCGGTCGTGCGAGGCCGCCATCTCCTCATCGACCAGCGCCTCGATGTCCTCGTCGTAGATGTCCTTCTTGCGGTCGGCGAGCGCCTTCATCCGCGTGAACGCATCTTCCAGCTGGTTCGGCCCGAGCTTGTAGCCCATCTCCTCCAGCTTGTGCACGAAGGCATGGCGGCCGGAATGCTTACCCAGCACCAGCGAGGACTGCTTCAGGCCGACCATCTCGGGCCGCATGATCTCGTAGGTCGAGGCATCCTTCAGCACGCCGTCCTGATGGATGCCGCTCTCATGCGCGAACGCATTCCGGCCGACGATCGCCTTGTTGTACTGGACGGGGAACGAGGTTGCGGCCGACACCACCTTCGAGGCGCGGGTCAGCTGCGTGGTGTCGATCTTGTTCCAGTAGGGGAATTTGTCGTTGCGCACGTTGATCGCCATCACGATCTCTTCGAGCGCGGCATTGCCAGCGCGCTCGCCGATGCCGTTGATGGTGCACTCGACCTGACGCGCGCCGCCGACGACGCCGGCCAGCGAGTTCGCCACCGCCATGCCGAGGTCGTTATGGCAGTGGACCGAGAACACGGCCTTGTCGGAGTTCGGCACGCGCTCGATCAGCGTCTTCATGAAGTGGGTGTATTCCTCCGGCACCGTGTAGCCGACGGTGTCGGGAATGTTCACCGTGGTCGCGCCGGCCTTGATGACGGCCTCGACGATGCGGCACAGATAATCCATCTCGCTGCGGGTGCCGTCTTCGGCCGACCATTCGACGTCGTCGATCTGGTTGCGGGCGCGCGCGACCATCGCGACCGAGGTCTCGATCACCTCTTCGGGGGTCTTGTTCAGCTTCACCCGCATGTGCAGCGGCGAGGTCGCGATCACGGTGTGGACGCGACCGCGTTTTGCAAACTTCACGGCTTCGGCGCAGCGGTCGATGTCGGCCGGGTGCGCACGGGACAGGCCGGCGATGACGGCATTCTTGGAGCGGCGGGCGATCTCGCTCACCGCCTGGAAGTCGCCCTCGGAGGTGATCGGGAAGCCGGCCTCGATGACATCGACGCCCATATCATCCAGCAGTTCGGCAACCTCGAGCTTCTCCTCGAAGGTCATGGTGGCGCCGGGGCATTGCTCGCCGTCGCGCAAGGTGGTGTCGAAAATGATGACGCGGTCCTTGTCGGACTTGTTTACGGAGGCCATTCTAAATTCCTTTTGAGCTTTCGCGCCGTCAGTCTGAAGGGCGCCTGAGGTGTCCGGTGATCTCGACCAACCCCTGAGTGCCCAGGCGCGCAGCGCCCAGCCGGCCCTCAGGGGCAGCTAAGAAGAAGCCCGCCAAGAAGCAGGGTGGGCAGCGCGGCCGGGATCGCGGCGGCGGCCAGAGCCACCTCCTCAGAAATCCCATCGATTTGGCCGCGAATCAGCATTGCCAGACCCTTTTGAGCCCCAAAATCCTCGGTCAAAACCGTTGACGGTTGGTTGCCGGGAGGCTCGGTGCACCGTTTCTAGACGACAAATGGCAGCAACTGCAACGCCAAAAGATGGTCAGGGGGATTGACCTGGTTGGGGGATGATTGCGTCGGAGCGACCATATCGATCCCCGTCATCCTGAGGCGCGAGTGGCGCGATGCTAAACCATCGCGCCGGGAGCCTCGAAGGATGCACGGCTTGGCTGGCGCAGCCGGGCCGTCGCCCTTAGAGGCTTGCCCTGCGGCGCGGTGCGCCCCAGGGCGCGCACCTCAGGGTGACGGTCATGGTCGGTGGCTGCGGCTCCCTCAACATCGTCATTGCGAGCGCAGCGAAGCAATCCAGAATCCCTCCGCCGGAGCAGTCTGGATTGCTTCGCTGCGCTCGCAATGACGGAGTATGAGCCGACAGCCTCGCCCGCCAAATGACGCTGTCATTCCCCGCGAAGGCGGGGAATCCAGTAGCCGCGGCTCCTCTGCTAATCATTGCTGTCTCGGAGTACTGGATCGCCCGGTCGAGCCGGGCGATGACAGCGAGCGAGGAGACGCAAACACACCTTCGCCTTCTCGCGGCGCGTTTCGCCCGAGTCCGTCATTCCGGGGCGCGCCCGTTGGCGCGAGCCCGGAATCCATTCACCCCACAGCGCGCCGCATGATGCATTCCGGGCTCGCGCTTCCGCCTTCGCTCTTCGAGCTTCGGCGGACAAGTCGCGCGCCCCGGAATGACGGTCGAATCTTTTGTTGGATTGCGCTTCCGGCGCTCGGCCTATCCCACCCGGCGCGCGCGGGCCCTGCTCTCCCAGCGATCCAGCATCAGACCGAGTTGACCAAGCTCCCCGGTCGCCGCATGTGCAATCTGATTGGCCGCGGTCATGTCGTTCGTGTTGGCGGGTGCATTGGCGTTCAGCCAATCCGGTTGCGCGTAGTCGCTCCGACGGCGGGCTTCCGCACGACGTTTGCGAGACCGCTGATCGCGCAGGAAATAGCCCGCCGCAAACGCAATCCCGAGCAGCACGATCAATATGACGACTTCCACAACCAACTCCGACCTTTCGCCCCAAACAGTTTTTGCGAAGCATCGCATGCGAGGTCAAGGCTTGACATGAGCGAAGCTCGCTTCCCGCGAACTGCAGACACAGAACGAACTGCCGCCCGCCCGAACGCGGCCGCAATGCGGCCATGTTTCGACCTCGACACACCGGATTGTCTCGTAGAGGATGCGAACCTTCCTCTCGCAACCAGGCGCGGACCGGACTAACCTTGCACCTGCTCGGCCGGATCAACCGGCCAGCCAATATGACCGGGAGGACGCGAATGACACGCCAACAGCCGCGTGAGCACGATGCTGCGCTTTCACGACGAACGCTGGTTCAGGGCCTTGCACTCGGAGCCGCGGCCACGATGGCCGGAACAGGCTCGGCGCCCGCCCAGAACGGCCCCGCTGCCCCGCCGACGACCATCACCACACCGCCGCGCGACTTCAGCCCCCGCGGCGCACCGACCACTTATTTCTGGGACCCCGACATCATCGCGGTCGATCCGTCCTTCAACGATCTCGCGCAGCCCAACACTGCGATCAAGCGGCTCCATACCGGCCTGTTGTGGGCGGAAGGCCCGGCGTGGAGCGCACAAGGACGCTATCTGCTCTGGAGCGACATTCCCAACAACAGACAGATGCGCTGGAGCGAGGATGACGGCCATGTCAGCGTATTCCGCATGCCCTCCAACAATTCCAACGGCAACTCGTTCGATTTCCAGGGGCGCCAGCTGTCCTGCGAACATCTGACCCGGCGGGTGACGCGCTACGAGCATGATGGCACCGCCACCGTGCTCGCCGATAATTACAACGGCAAGAAGCTGAACTCGCCGAACGATGTCGTCGCCCATCCTGACGGCAGCTACTGGTTCACCGATCCGCCCTATGGCGGCCAGCTTTACGAGGGCGAGCCCGACGGCCCGGGCGGACCGAGCAATGCGGCCGGCAAGCTCAATCCGAAAATCGGGCAGCCGGCCGGCTTCGCACCCGGCAAGCGCGAGCTGCCGACCAACTGCTATCGCATCGACCCCTCAGGCCGCGTGGATCTCGTCGTCACCGAAGATCAGGTGCCCGACCCGAACGGCCTCTGCTTCTCGCCCGACTACAAGAAGCTCTACGTGGTCTCGACCGGCAAGGGCCCCGGCGACACGGGTGCCGGCGGCAAGGGCGAGGTGTTCGTGTTCGATGTCGGCAGCGACAACAAGCTCTCGAACCAGAAGAGGTTCAGCGACTTCATAATCGATGGCGTGACGTGCGGGCCGGACGGCGTGCGATGCGACGTCAACGGCAATGTCTGGGCCTCCAGCAATGCCGGCCGCGCGGTCGGCTATAGCGGCGTGACGGTGTGGTCGCCGGAGGGCAAGCTGCTCGGTCGCATTCGCCTGCCCGAAGTCTGCGGCAATGTCTGCTTCGGCGGTCCCAAGCGCAACCGCCTGTTCATGGCCGCGAGCCAGTCGCTCTATGCGGTGTACACGGCGACGCAGGGCGCGGGGCCGGGCTGAGGGGGTGTAGGCTGAATTGCGACGAGGCGCCGGCGTGCCCCGCCGGCGCCGACTTGTTTCGAATGTTCATCACCGACGGGTGAACATAGAGGCAAGAGAGGTGACTTCCGCGCGAAGCGCGTGATAGTTGAAGCATGGCAGACAAAATTCGCGTCGTTGTTCTCTATGGCGGCAGGTCCGGTGAGCACGAGGTCTCGCTGAAATCGGCCGCCTCCGTGCTCCGGCATCTCGACCGTGCGCGCTTCGAGGTGATCCCCGTTTCCATCGACAAGACCGGCCGGTGGCAATGGAACGATCTTGCGGCGATCGACCCGGCGCAGCCGTCCTTGCCGATCCTGCTCGATGCACCCGAGATGCGGCTCGCCAGAGGCACTGACGGACGCGGCGTTCTCATGCCTGTTTCCGCAGGCGCAGGCGGCCCGATCGAGATCGACGTCGTGTTTCCAGTCATGCACGGTCCCCTGTGCGAGGATGGCACCGTGCAGGGCCTTTTGGAGCTCGCCGATATTGCCTATGTCGGATCGGGTGTTCTCGCCTCCGCCGTCAGCATGGACAAGGATGTCGCCAAGCGGCTTGCCGCCTTCGCCGGCGTGCCGATCGCGCCCTATCGCGTGCTCACCCGCAAAGCCTTCGTCGCCGATCGCGCCGCCTCTCTCGCCAGGGCGATCGAGGGCCTGAGCCTGCCGGTGTTCGTCAAGCCGTGCAACATGGGCTCCAGTGTCGGCATCCACAAGGTGAAGACGCTGGATGCGCTTGGGCCCGCGCTCGATGATGCGTTTCGCTACGATCTCAGGGTGCTGGTCGAACAGGGCATCGACGCCCGCGAGATCGAGGTCGCCGTGCTCGAGGGCGAGACGCTGTTTGCGAGCATTGCCAGCGAGCTCAATCCCAACGCTCAGCACGAATTCTATTCCTACGAGGCCAAATATCTGGATCCCGACGGCGCGCGCGTCGATCTTCCGGCCAGGCTCGATGCAGCCCAGATGGCGCGCGTGCGCGCGCTCGCGGTGCAGGTGTTCGCGGCGCTCGAATGCAGCGGCCTTGCGCGCGTCGATTTCTTCCTCGATCGGCAAACCGGCGAATTCTGCTTCAACGAGATCAACACGCTGCCCGGCTTCACCTCGATCAGCATGTATCCGAAGATGATGGAAGCCTCAGGCGTGCCGTATCGCGAGTTGCTGACGCGCCTCGTCCATCTGGCGCTCGACCGCCATCAGCAGCGTCATGCGTTGGAACGCGGCTATTCGAGCTAGGTTGTTTTTTCAGGCTTACGGCGGGAAACAGGCCATGCGCGTTGTGATCTGCGGCGGCGGCGTGATCGGGGCCTGCACCGCCTACTTCCTCCGCCGCCACGGCGCCGAAGTCATCGTCGTGGAGCGGACCGAAGTCGCGGCCGCGGCCTCCGGCAAGGCCGGCGGCTTTCTGGCGCGCGACTGGTGTGCGGGCACGCCGATCGATGCGCTGGCGCGGCGCAGCTTTGCGCTTCATGCGCAACTGCCCAAGGAGATCGCCGGCGATTGGGGCTATCGCCCGATGAATGCGTATAGCGGCTATGTCGCGACCGATGACGATGCGCGTCGGACTACGTCGTCCGCGCTCGACTGGCTGAGCGATAGTATCGTCCTCGCGCAACGCATCGGCACGCCCGAGTCGACCGCGATCGTTCACCCCAGAAAGTTCACCTCGGCCGTGATGAATGCGGCGATCGCGCAAGGCGCCGAGCTTCGCCATGGCCGCTTTACTGGCATCGCGCGCGACGCAGATCGCGGCGCTGTCAAGGGCGTCGGGGTGGAAGACGATGTCATCGAAGCGGATGCCGTCGTGATCGCAATGGGGCCCTGGTCGCTTCTCGCTGCAAGCTGGATGAGTCTGCCAGCCCTCCATGCCCAAAACAGCCCGAGCATTTTGTATGACACAGGCACAAAGGTCTCGGCAGACGCCTTGTTTCTGGATACGGAGATCCACGGCCACGCCACCAGCATCGAGGTGTTTCCTCGCCCGGACGGCAGCACCTATGTCACCGGCTTCCCCGACACCTCTGCCTTCCCCACTGATCCGGCCGACGTGAAGCCCGATCCGTACAGCATGAAGTGGTTGCAACAAATATCGGAGCAACTGTCGCCGCTGTTCCGGCCGGAGAAGATCATGGCGAAACAGGCCTGCTTTCGTCCGGTGACGGCGGACGGCTTGCCGCTGATTGGCCGCGTGCCGCAGGATGAAGGGCTCTATGTTGCGACCGGACACAGTGTCTGGGGTATCCTGAATGCCCCTGCAACCGGCGAAGCGCTGGCGGAGTTGATCGCCGAAGGCGCAACGCGCAATGTCGACCTCGCGCCATTCGATCCTGCCCGGCTCAAGCCACTCGATCTGCCGCGGCGGCGATGGCGATGAATGCCGGCGCGCCTGCGATACACGCGCATGCCCATCGACGAAATCTGCATGCCTGCGTGCGGAATAGCGCTCCGCCCTGCCCGATATCTACGCAGCTAGACTTTAGTCCCCATCGTACACTCCTGAATACAGTTCCACTTGCCGAGGATTCTCTCGCCGCTATAGTCGCGCCCCAATAGCTCAAAGAAGCTTGGTTCAAAGGGAGAGAACAATATGAATAAAGCACTCTCTGGTGCATTGCGAAGTGCGTTTGGTGCCGCCGCTGCGGGCGTGATGTTGGCAGCCTCAGGTGCGGCCTTTGCGGCTGATCCAATCAAGATCGGCGTGATCGCGGAGGCGCAGGCGATCGCCGGCGCATCGATCCCGCAGGCGGCGCAGCTCGCCGCCGACGAGATCAACGCCAGCGGCGGTGTCGACGGCCGCAAGATCGAGATCATCGGCTATGACAATCACTCCTCCTCGGCCGATTCCGTCCGCGCCTTCCAGCGCGCGGTGAACGAGGACAAGGTCAATGTCGTCATCGCCAGCTACATCAGCGAAGTGGTGCTGGCGCTGGAGCCCTGGGCCTCGCGGCTGAAGACGCCGTTCGTGACCCCGGGTGCTGCCTCCAACGAGATCAGCAAGAGCGTCCACGCCGATTACGAGAAGAACAAGTACACCTTCCACGGCTATCTGACCTCGGCGGCACTGGCGCTTTCTGTGTGCGACGGCGCCAAGGATCTGCTCGTCGACAAGATGCACATGAAGACCGCGGTCATCATGAGCGAGGACGCCGCCTGGACCAAGCCGCTCGACGTCGGCTACGAGGAGTGCCTGCCCAAGGTCGGCCTGAAGGTGCTCGACCACATCCGCTTCTCGCCCGATACCACCGACTTCACCCCGATCTTCAACAAGATCGAGGGCGCCAAGCCCGACGTGATCATCACCGGCATCTCCCATGTCGGCGTGCAGCCGACGGTGCAGTGGAAGAACCAGCAGGTGCCGATCCCGATGTTCGGCATCTCCTCCCAGGCGACCAACGAAACCTTCGGCAAGGACACCAACCAGGCCGCCGAAGGCGTGCTCTATCAGGGTGTCTCCGGGCCCGGCGTCGCGGTGACGCCGAAGTCGGTGCCGTTCGCGGAGAACTTCAAGAAGAAGTACGGCAACTACCCGTCCTATGCCGGCTACACCGCCTATGACGAGGTCTATTACATCGCCGACGCCGTGAAGCGCGCCGGCTCGCTGGATGCCGACAAGCTGGTCGATGCGCTGGAGAAGACCGACTGGGAAGGCACGATCGGCCGCGTCCAGTTCTATGGCAAGGACGATCCGTTCACGCACTCGATCAAATACGGCAGGGGCCTGATCACCGGGCTGATGCTGCAATGGCAGGACGGCAAGCAGAGCGCGGTCTGGCCCAAGGAGGTCGCCAAGGTCGACATCAAGTTCCCGAGCTTCATCAAGCTCAGCAACTGATCGGAACAGCTCCCGGGACCATCGCCCGGGAGCTTCCACTTGCGGCGCAGCACCTTTCCTCAAAGCGGCAGCCCGACTGCCAGCCCATAGACCGGATTGCCAATCTTCAATGCGAGCTTTCCAGATTCTGATCGATGGCTTTGCCATCAGCGCTCTCTACGCTCTCGGTGCCACCGGCTTCACACTGATCTTCGGCGTCTCCGGCGTGCTCAACCTCTCCCACGGCGCCATCATGGTGGCGGCGGCGGTGGCGGCATGGGCCGCCGCGAGCATTCTGGGCGTCGGCACCTATGCCGGCGCACTTTTTGGCGTCGGCGTCGCTCTCCTCACGGCCTTCCTCACCTACTTCGCCGTCGTGAAGCCGATCCAGGATTCCCGGCGCATCCCGAATGAGGAGAAGGAGATATTCGTCCTCACCGGCACCCTGCTCTGGGGCATCATGATCCAGGAGCTGATCGCCTATTTCTTCACCAACAACGCCAAGACCGTGCTGCCGATCGTGGAAGGCGTGGTCGAGATCCTCGGCGTCCGTACGCCCACGAACGAGATCTTCACCGCGATCGTGTGCTGCCTCGTCATCGCGCTGTTGTGGCTCCTGGTGAACCGCACCCGCACCGGCAAGGCGGTGCTGGCGGCCTCGATGAATCCACGCGGCGTGACCCTGCTCGGGCTCGAGCTCACCAACATCTATATCGTGGTGTGGGCGATCTACGGCATCCTCGCCGGCATCGCCGGCGTGCTGCTCGGCATGTTCCTCGGGGTCAGCTCCTACAGCGTCGGGCCGCTGACCGCGAGCGCGTTCTCGATCGTGGTGCTCGGCGGCCTCGGCAGCGTCTCCGGCTCGTTGATCGCCGCCTTCGTGGTCGGCTATCTCGAAACGCTCACGGCCTATCTGGTCTCGCCGGCCTATCGCACCATTCCGGCGCTGCTGCTGCTCGTGTTCGTGATGTACATTCGGCCCCAGGGCCTGCTGGGGAGGCGCTGAGATGGCCGGCTTCTTGACCTCGCGCCTGTTCTTCGTCTCGCTGGCGCTCGTCGTCATCGCGGCGACGCTGCCGCTCTACGTCTCCGGCTACGTGCTCGGGCTGCTCACGGTCGCGTTCTATTTCGGCGTATTCGCGATGGCCTGGGACCTCTTGTTCGGCTTTGCGGGCGAGGTCAATTTCGGCCCGACCTTCCTGATCGGCGTCGGCGCCTACACGGCTGGCATCCTCAATGCCCAGTTTGGCTGGTCGGTCTATCTCTGCATCGTGCTCGGCGCGCTTGCCTCGGTCATCGCGGGCCTCGTGCTGGCGCTGCCGGCGCTGCGCGTGCGCGGACCGTATTTCGGCCTGACCACGCTGGTCGCGGTGCTGATGCTGCAAAACTTCGTCGTCGTGTTCGCCGACCTCACCGGCGGCGAAATCGGTCTCACCATCCCTGACGTCATCACCATCAATGCCGGCGCCAATTACTGGATCGCGCTCGGCTTCATGACGATCTCGGCCGCGATCCTCTACGGCCTGTCGCAATCCCCTGTCGGTCTCGTGCTGCAAGCCAGCGGCCAGGATCCGGTGCAGGCCGGCGCGCTCGGCTTCAACATCGTCAAGCACAAGCTCGCCGCCTTCATCGTCAGCGCGTTCTTCTCCGGGCTGTCAGGCGCGCTGCTGGTGTTCTACTTCGGCACCGCATCGGTCGGCACCGTCGTCGACGTCGCGGTCGGCGTCAACGTCATCGTCTCGGCCGTGCTCGGCGGAAGGCGCACCGTGCTCGGCGCGGCGCTGGGCGCGATCTTCCTGATCGTCGCCGGCGAGTTTCTGCGCCCGACCGGCGAGCTTGCGACCTTCATCGTCTCGGCAGTGGCGCTGCTCGTCGTCCTGTTCTTCCCCGGCGGCTTCCTAGGGGCGGCCCTCTCGCGCGAGGCTCGCTCGTAATGGATCAGAGGCTTTCCAACCGGCCCGTGCTCGAAGTCCGCGGCCTCACCAAACGCTTTGGCGGCCTGACCGCGGTGAAGAACCTCAACTTCGACGTCAACAGCGGCGAGATCTTTGGCCTGATCGGGCCGAACGGCTCGGGCAAGTCGACCGCGATGAAGAGCGTGATGGGCATCGAGCGCCCGACCGCGGGCGACGTCGTGTTCGAAGGCGAGAATGTCGCCGGCCTGCCCGCACACAAGATCGCGCGCAAGGGCTTTGGCATGGTGTTCCAGCACTCGCGGCCGCTGAACCGGCAGACGGTGCTGGAGAACATCATGGTGGCGCTGCTGCCGGACAGCCTGTTCATGCTGCTTCCGGACAAGGCGCTGGTCGAGCGCGCCAAATGGATCGCCGACCGCGTCGGCTTGGGCTCCGTGATGAACCGCCGCCCGCCGACGCTGCCCTTCGCCGATCTGCGCCGGCTGGAGCTTGCAAAAGCGATCGCACGGGACCCAAAAGTGGTGCTGGTCGACGAGCCCTTCGCCGGTCTCACCCGCGCCGAGGTGGACGTGTTCTCCGACCTGATCCGCAGCTTCCGCGATGACGGCCGCGCGGTGATGCTGGTCGACCACAACGTCAAGAGCGTCGCGGCCCTCGTCGACCGCGTGCTGGCGATGTATCTCGGCGAGGAGATCGTCACCGGCAGGGCCGACGACGTCATGCGAAACGAGACCGTGCGGCGGGTCTATCTCGGCGGCGCCATCGAGACCCATGCGCGGCCCGAGACGAGCTTCAAGGACAAGGTGCCGCTGCTCCAGGTCGAGAATGTCAGCGTCCATTACGGCAAGGCGCAGGCGCTGGAGAATGTCTCCATCCACATCCACGAAGGCGAGTTCGTCTCCATCGTCGGCCTCAATGGCGCCGGCAAGACCACGCTGTTCAACACCATCTCCGGCTTCCTGCCCTACACTGGCGAGATCGTCCGCGGCGGCGAGAAGCTGCGCGGCACCAGCCCCGCCAAGATCGCGCGCAGCGGCCTCGTGCAATGCCCTGAGTCCCGCGAACTGTTCGGCGAGATGACGGTGCGGGAAAATCTCGATCTCGGCGGCCAGCATCTGGACGACGAAGCAAGGGCGAAGCAGCTCGCCTGGCTGTTCGAGCTGTTCCCGATCCTGAAGGAGCGCCAGGGGCAGATGGCGCAAACGCTGTCAGGCGGCGAGCAGCAGATGCTGGCAATCGGCCGCGCGCTGATGATGCAGCCGCAAATCCTGATCCTGGACGAGCCGACACTCGGCCTTGCGCCCGTCATCCTCGAGCTGCTCTCCAAGGCGCTGGAGAAGTTGCGGCAGACCACATCGATCACCGTGCTGCTCGGCGAGCAGAACGTGACCTTCGCGCTGCCCCATGCCGACCGCGTCTATGTGCTGGAGCACGCCAGGATCGTCTGGGAGGGCGATCCCGGCCGCTTCGCCGCGGAAGCCGGCGCCGATTTTCTCTAGTCGCGCGTATCAACAAAGAAAACAACGAAAGGGAAACGACCATGCGATCATCGACAGCTTTCGGCTCTGCCCTCCTCACCTCCGCGCTGGCGCTGTGCCTTGCTGCGCCCGCCTATGCGCAGTCGAACGAGCCGATCAAGATCGGCGTCATCGCCGAGGTGCAGGCGATCGCCGGTGCTGCGACCCCCGGCGGGGCGCAGATCGCCGCCGACGAGATCAACGCGAAGGGCGGCATTCTCGGCCGCAAGGTCGAGATCGTCACCTATGACAACAAGAGCTCCTCGGCCGACTCGGTGCGCGCGTTCCAGCGCGCGGTGAGCGAGGACAAGGTTTCTGCCGTGATCGCGAGCTACATCTCCGAGGTCGTGCTGGCGCTGGAGCCCTGGGCCGCGCGGCTGAAGATGCCGCTGATCACGCCGGGCGCCGCCTCGAACGAGATCACCAAGGCGATCCATAACGACTACGAGAAGAACAAGTACACCTTCCACGGCTATCTGACCTCGGCCGCGCAGGCCCAGCTCGTCTGCGACGCCGCCAAGGACCTGCTGGTCGACAAGATGCACATGAAGACCGTCGCGATCATGAGCGAGGACGCCGCCTGGACCAAGCCGCTCGACGTCGGCTACGAGGCCTGCCTGCCCAAGGCGGGGCTGAAGGTCGTCGAGCATGTGCGCTTCTCGCCTGACACCACCGACTTCACACCGATCTTCAACAACATCGAAGGCAAGAAGCCTGATGTGATCGTGACAGGCATCTCCCATGTCGGCGTGCAGCCGACGGTGCAGTGGAAGAACCAGCAGGTGCCGGTGCCGATGTTCGGCATCAGCGCGCAGGCGCTGAGCCCGACCTTCTGGAAGGACACCAACGGCGCAGCCGACGGCGTGCCCTCGCTTGCGGTCGCGACGCCCGACGTCGCCGTGACCTCGAAGACCAAGCCGTTCGCGGCCGCGTTCAAGGCCAAGTTCGGCGCGCCGCCGGCCTATACCGGCTACACCGCCTATGACGAGGTCTACATCATCACCGATGCAATCAAGCGCGCGGGATCGACCGACCCGGACAAGATGGTCGCCGAACTCGAGAAGACCGACTACGAAGGCACGATCGGCAAGATTCAGTTCTACGGCAAGGATGACGAATTCACCCATGGCATCAAGTCCGGCGCCGGCTTCATCACCGGTCTGGTCTTCCAGTGGCAGGACGAAAAGCAGGTCGTGGTCTGGCCGGAGAAGATCGCGGAAGGCAAGCTGAAGTTTCCGAACTTCGTGAAGCTGTCGCAGTAACAGGCCTAAACGCCAGATCACATGCGCGATGCCCGGGCCCTCCCGGGCATTTCGTTTTCGACCCTTGAAGCGAACCACGCTTGCAAAATTGTCAGGGTCGATCAAAGTAACGACCGCACGCAGGCCCCTCAAGAATCTGCGGCCATCACGGAGGACGCATGCTTCCCTATGTCGTTCACGACCCTCGCTTCGAGAAGCTGGTCATCGGCCATGTCAATCTCGAAAAGCTCTTCACCGGCTGCCGCTGGGCCGAAGGCCCCGCCTATTTTCCGGCCGGGCGCTACCTGATCTGGTCCGACATTCCGAACAACCGGATGATGCGCTTCGACGAGACCGACGGGTCGGTGTCGGTGTTCCGCTCGCCGAGCTTCAATTCCAACGGCAACACCACCGACCGCCAGGGCCGGCTGGTGAGCTGCGAGCACTTCATGCGGCGCGTCAGCAGGACCGAGCATGACGGCTCGATCACCGTGCTGGCTGACGCGTTCGAGGGCCACCGGCTGAATTCGCCCAACGACGTCGTGGTCAAGTCGGACCATTCGATCTGGTTCTCCGATCCGACCTACGGCATCGACAGCGACTATGAGGGGCAGCAAAGCCCGTCCGAGATCGGCGCCTCCAACGTCTATCGGATCGATGCCAACACCGGCGCCATCACGCGCGTCGTGTCCGACCGGGTGCAGCCGAATGGCCTCGCCTTCTCGCCGGACGAGACCCGGCTCTACGTCGCCGACACCGGCGCGACGCATGTGCGCGGATTGCCGCCGACGATCTGGTCGTATGAAGTCAGGGGGCAGACGGTCGGCGAAGCCTCGCTGTTCGCGACCTGCCCGGACGGGCTCTATGACGGTTTCCGCGTCGACATCCATGGCAACATCTGGACCTCGGCGGGCCGCAGCGTGTTCTGCTACGCGCCTGACGGGACCCACATCGGCACGGTCCCGATCGGCGAGATCGTCGCCAATGTCTGCTTTGGCGGCCCGCGCCGCAACCGCCTCTATATCTGCGGACAGACCTCGCTGTATTCGATTTATCTCAACACGCGAGCGGCGGTGTAGGGCGTGCGAGGCTACACAGCCTCGCTCGCTGCATATTGCTCGCGTGGGGCTGCCTGATACTGGCCGGCGTGCGACACGCTCGATCGCGCCTCGATGTGGTCTGCGACAAACTCTGCATCACGCCCGATGCCGACGAACCGGCCCGAGCCCCAGGTGTAAAGCCAGGGCAGGCCGATCACATAGGCGCCGTCGACCGACGTGACGCCCCGCTTGTGGGTTGGATAACCGGTGCCGTCGAACATCGGCAGGTCGACCCAGGACCAGTCGGAGCGGAAGCCGGTCGTCCAGATGATGCTGGTGATGCCGCTCGCTGCGAGATCGAGCTCCTTGGGCACCGCGGTGGGAGTCCACACCGGCTCGTAGTGAGGCGTCTCGGGCGCGGCGATCCTGTTCCTTGCGATGTGCTCGTCGATCATCCGGCAGATGCCGTTATAGACCCGGTCGGCATTGTCGAGATTGACCTGGAGATCATCGCCAAGCTGCAGGCGCGTTCCACGACCGTCCTTGAGGCGACCGTAGAGCTTCATGCCCTCGAGCGCGAATTTGCGCAGATCGATGTCACGGCCGCCGTCCCGTCCGGTCAGGTAATGGTTGGCGTTCTTGCGGACCCCCTCTTTCAACGAATGCTTGTCGACCGGCAGGTCGTACTGGCCGAGATCGTCGAGCCAGTCGACGGCGTCGCGGCCGCGATAGAAACGCGGGCACCGCGGCGCGCTGCCGACGGCGAGATGCACCTTGCGGCCGGCCAGGTGCAGATCCTCCGCGATCTGGCAGCCCGATTGCCCGCTTCCCACCACGAGGATCTCGCCCGGCGGCAGCTGATCCGGATTGCGGTAGGCAGAGGAGTGGAGCTGCATGATCGAGCCATCGAGCCGGTCGGCAAACGGCAGCACTTTTGGAACGTGATAGCCGCTGACGGCCAGCACGACGCTGTCAGCAGCGATCTCACCTGCGGTGGTCTCGAGCATGAAGCCGTGGCCGGATTGCCGCAGGCGCGTCACGGCGACGCCCTCGCGGACTGGCGCATCGATGTGCCTGGCGAAATCCTCGATGTATCTGACGATCTCGTCGCGCAGCATGAAGCCGTGCGGATCGCTGCCGGCATAGGGAAATCCCGGCAGCTTGCATTGCCAGTTCGGCGTCACCAGGCAAAACGCGTCCCACCGCTGCGTCTTCCAGGAATGCGCGATCGTGTTTTTCTCCAGCACAATATGCGCGATGCCATGCGCCTTGAGCTGCGCGCTCATCGCCAGGCCGGCCTGGCCGCCGCCGATCACGACGACCGGATAGTGGGTGTGAAGGTCGGACATGATCAGCTCCTGCTAGTCTTCAAACGAGACGATGGTGACGGAAGCGCCGGGCGTAGCCTCGAACTGTGCGGCCGCCGTCTCGATCCGGGCGAGCTGACCGAGGGCACGCGAGCAGAGGAAGCCGTACTTCTCGCGGACGCGCTCGGCCGCGATCGTCAGCGCGATGCGGCTGCGCTCGCGGAAATCGTCGAGCGCGTAGGTCGTGCCGGCGACAAAATGGTCCTTGATGACGAATGAGGGCGAATAGCAGGCCTCGATCCGCTCATCGGGCCAGCGCACGTGAAAGTGCATCTCAGGCATGTTGCACCTCCCGCATGTCCTGATAGGTCGCCATATGGGCCTTGGCGGTGCGGCGCCAGTCATGAAGCCGGGCGACCCTGGCGCCATTCGCAATCAGGCGCGAGCGCAGCGGCTCAGCGAGCGCGCTGAGGGCGGCATCCGCGATCGAGCCGGGATGATGCGGATCGCACCAGGCAACATCGTCCGCGCCGAGATATTCCGTGAACGGCGCGAGATGCGAGACCACCGCGGGCACGTCACTCGCCATCGCCTCCAGCACCGCCAGGCCAAAGCCTTCGCGCAACGACGGGAACAGCAGCACATCGGCCAGACGAAACAGCGATGGCATCTCGGCATCCGCCAGCGGACCGGTTTCGATGACGGTATCAACAGGCAAGCCCGCGCCGCGCAGCCGCGAACTGAACTGCTCTCGATACGCGCCATGATCCAGCAGAGAAGCCCCGCCGGCGATGACGAGCTGCGCGGACCGGTGCACGGCGTGCACCTGGCGGAAGGCCTCAAAAATGCCGAGCGTATTCTTGCGCTGCTCGACGCCGCCGATGGAAAGCAGGATCGGGCCCGCGCGAAGGCCGAGCCGGGCACGCAACACCTCATCGCCAGGAGCGACAGTGGGCGAATAGCGCGCCGTGTCGACACCATTGCCGACCAGCGTCGCCGCGCGTGACATCTCCGCCTGCAGTTGCGCCTGCCAGAAACGGCTGACGACGAACAGGCCGTCGGCGTGGACGATCGAGCGACGGTCGAGCTCGCTGAGCCGCTCGTCGGCGAATGCATCGATGTGATGAACGGTGCGGACATAGCGCTGGATCAGGCCGCGCTGTTTCAGCGTCGCGAGCGCATTGCCGGAAATGCCGTCCTGGGCGTGGAAGACGTCGAACTGGCGATGCGCTGGATCCTCAAAATATTTGACATAGTCGGCGATACGCGCCTCGACCATCGCGACGACGTCGCCCGAGACTGATGATGCCGGCACCGAGCGCGTCGCGGCGACGCTGCGGCGGAAGAAGCCTTTGCCTGTCGGGTCCGGCGCATGCGCGACCGGCCTATGTCCGAGGTCCGCAAGGGCGTCCGCCAGCGCGAGCGCATGCACCACGCCACCTCTTGGATTGGTGGAGTGCGCGAGGATCGCGATACGAAGCCGGGGCAAGTCGCCGCTCATGCCACGCTCCGCTGCTGATGGCTCTGGCCTGGCGCACAGCCGATCAGTGGCTGCGCCGCAAAATCCCAGACCGTCGCACGAGCGGAACCGGCGCTGATATCGACTGATGTCCCGGCGCTGACCTCTCCGATCGCGGCGGCCGCGATGCCGCGCCGCTGGAAGCGCGACAGGATCTCGTCGACGTCTGCGGGCCTGGCCGACAGGAGATAGCCGAAGCTCGGGAACGTCAGCAGCCAGCGCTCGAGCGGCACGCTCGCGGGAATCGGAATCGCCTCGATGTCCAGCGTGATGGCGACCTGCGAGCACTCGGCCAGCATCGCCGCGGTCCCGACGATGCCGCCCTGGCTGATGTCCTTGGCGGCAAGCGCGAGCCCCGCCTCGGCAATCGACGGCAGGATCTCCAGATCGCCGCGCAACCGCTCCGCCGGCGCGTCGGTCGCCGCCTCCCAATTGGCGAACGGCTCGCGGTAACGGCCGCGCAGATCGATCGCAGCGATGAGCCTGTCGCCGGGCCTGGCGTCGAAGCTGGTGAGAAGCCGCTTGGCGCGGCCGAGGATCGCGACGGCGAACTGGCTCTGGCTGCTGCGCACATTGGTATGCCCGCCGATGACGGGCACGCCGAATGTCTTCGCCGCAGCTTTCAATCCTTCCAGAATCGGCGCGGCCTTGTCCGCACCATTGGACCAGACCGCGTTCACAAGTGCGGTGGGTCGTCCACCCATCGCGGCGACATCGGAGATGTTGACCATGGCGCCGCACCAGCCGGCGAACCAGGGATCGGCAGCGACGAATTCGTTCATGAAACCTTCGATGGCGAACAGGGTGTAGCCGTCACCCTCCGGGATCGCCGCGCAATCGTCCCCCACCGCGATGGCGTCGCTGCCCGACAGGTCGAGCGCAGCGGCAACCGCCGCGATGTCAGCCTTGGCGGCGATGCCGCGGCTATTGCGGAGCGTTTCGGCGAGGCTTGCGAGCGCGGCGTCCGTCAGCATGATCAGGCCGCCAGCTTTGCCAGTGAGAGGAAGCCGGTCTCGGGCGTGCGGAATGGCGGGTAATGGTCGAGGTCGGCCTCCATGCGATGGTGCGGCCGGCCATGGAGCTCGAACTCGCCCAGGGAGTGCCAATGCATGTGCTGGAACAGCAGCGCGTTCTGACTTTGCACATTGGCGAGGAAACGCCGGCAACCGCGCGCATGGGCGGAGGATACCGCAAGCCGGATCAGGCCGGCACCGACTGCGCTGAGACGCCGATAGCTCTTCGCAACGGCAAGGCGGGAGCCCCACCACACATCCGCCTCGTGCTCATCGGCGTGAATGCGCACGGTGCCGACGACCTCGTCCTCGGCGACGCCGAGCAGCGACACGGCCACGAGCGGAATGGCTGAAACGTCGATCGCATCGCGATCATCGCCCGCAAACACGCCCTGCTCGTCGCAGAACACCTTGCGACGCAAGGCTGCGGCCGCGTTGCGCTCCCAGGCTTCGGTTGCGAACTTCACCTGGAATTCCGGTGCAACGAACGGCTTGAACGGCTCGAACATCATGCGCTTGCTCCGCGTTCATAGGTGGACAGGGCCGAGCAGGCGCCGCATTTGCCGCAGCCTGCCTTGATGTCGGTGGCGCGCAGACCGCCGGCGCGCAGCATCTCGGCGAGCGGACGCAGGATGTCATGCATGAATGCCGCGGACGGCGTCGGATGGCTCTCCAGCGGCGTACCGGCGATCGGCACGAACGGCACGACGAAGGGATAGACGCCGAGATCGATCAGCCGGCGCGACAGCGCGAGAATTTCGGACGGCTCGTCGCCAAGTCCCGCGAGGATGTAAGTCGAGACCTGACCGCGGCCGAATACCGGAACGGCCGCGGCAAACGCGTCCATGTATTGCGCGACCTGGACCTGCGCCTTGCCCGGCATGATCCTTTGCCGCACGGCGGGCCCGATCACCTCCAGATGCATGCCGAGCGCGTCGACGCCGGAACTCTTCATGCGCTCGAACCAGGCAAAATCATCCGGCGGCTCGCATTGCGCCTGGATTGGCAGGTCGACGGCGGCTTTGACGGCCTCTGCACTCTCGGCAAGGATACCGGCACCGCGATCGGACGTGTGCGGCGTGCCCGTCGTCATCACCATGTGCCTGACGCCGTCGAGTTCGACGGCGACCTTGGCGACCTCGGCGAGCTGCGCCGGCGTCTTGCGCTCGACCGTGCGTCCCGCCGCGAGCGACTGGCCGATGGCGCAAAACTGGCAGGTCTTGGTGCGGCTCTGATAGCGGATGCAGGTCTGCAGCACGGTAGTGGCGAGAACGTCGCGGCCGTGCAGGGTCGCGATCTTCCAATAGGGAATGCCGTCCTCGGTGGTGCGGTCGTAGAATTTCGGTCGCAGCGGAAACGAGACGTCGGCCAGCACCACGCCGTCGCGCGAGATGCGGCTGCGCCCGGCCGCGTCCGGGCGCTCGACCAGATAGGGGCTCTCGAAGGCCGGCGCGTTGTGGACCGGGATCATCACTGTGGCGCCGTCGATCGTGAACGGCGTGTGATCCGACGGCCCGGCGCCGCCGCGGCGGCTGGTTCCCCCGGTCTTGGGATCAGCGAGCCGGACCCCGAAGGACTGCAACTCGTTGATCAGCTGCTCGGTCGGCATCGCCATTGGAAGCGCCTTGGGCTGCGGCATCTGCGGTCTCATCTGATTGGTCCTTCGGAATGGGTGCGAGGCGGTTCGGGTGAAAGCCGTGCATCGGACGCGCAGGCGCGTCGTTCAGCACCAGCGACAGCAGCTCGGGCCGGGCGTAGTGGCCGACCGAGTCCATCATCCGCTTGCGCTTGGTGATCAGTGCGAGATCGAGATCGGCGACAAGGATGCCCTCGCCGCTGGTCAGCGGCGGCACCAGATGATTGCCTTCGGGCGAGACGATCGCCGTCATGCAGCCGCCGCGCAGGCCCTTGCGCAGGCCCTCCTCCGGCGAGATTTTCGCGATCTGCTCCTCGGTCAGCCAGCCAGTGGCGTTGACGACGAAGCATCCGCTTTCCAGCGCATGATGCCGGATCGTCACCTCGATCTGGTCGGCGAAGACCTGCCCCACCAGCGAGCCCGGAAACTGGGCCGCGTGAATCTCTTCGTGCTGGGCCATCAGCGCGTAGCGGGCGAGCGGATTGTAGTGCTCCCAGCAGGCCAGCGCGCCGACACGGCCGACCGCGGTCTCGACCACCTTCAGGCCGGCGCCATCGCCCTGCCCCCAGATCATGCGCTCGTGAAACGTCGGCGTGATCTTGCGCCGCTTGAGCAGAAGCGCGCCGTTCGCGTCGAACACGAGTTGAGTATTGTAAAGCGAGCCGTGATCGCGCTCGTTGACCCCGAGCACCACCACCATGCCGTAGCGTTTGGCCGCCTGCGCAACGGCATCCGTCACCGGACCAGGAACGACGACGGCGTTGTCATAGAGCTGGATGTGCTCGGCGCCGCTGAGGACCGGCGGACGGACAAAGGAGAAATACGGGTACCAGGGAACGAACGTCTCCGGAAAAACGGCGAACTGGACGCCCTTGCCCGCCGCCTCCGCGATGGCCGCCAGGATCCGGTCGACCGTTCCGGTCGGCGTGTCCAGATCCGGCGCGATTTGAATCGCGCCAGCCCTGACCGTGCGTTTCGCTGTCACTGTATCCTCCCTCGTCCGTCGCGTGGGCCGACCGAGGTCAGACGGTCCAGGTGTGGATCATGAACGCGTCGTCCCTGCGGTGAAGCAGGATGAGGTCGAGCACATCGAGCGGGTTGATCGGCCGGATGCCCGGAATCAGCGACGGCTCGCCATGGCCGTAGAGCGCCTGCAGCGCGAACCGGCAGGCATAGACCTTGCCGCCTTCGTCCATGAATTTCGCGAGCTGGTTGTTGAAGTTCTGCGCGCCGGGGAAGGCCTCGTCGCCGATCTTCGGAAAGCCGCGCTGAATGCCGAGCGTGACACCGGGACCGTAAAGCAGAACCGAGGTCTCAAAGCCCTTCCGCTTCAGGCGCAGCGCCTGCAGAATATTGACGAGGCCGATCGAGCCTTCGAACGCGACGGTGTGGAAGGTGACCAGCGCCTTCTCACCCGGCTTTGCTTTGACGTCCTCGAAAACCTTCTCTTCGTAGTCGACAAGAAAGTCGCCCTTCTGACGCGCGGGCATGTTCACTGCTGGCATAGACACCTCCTGTTCACGTCCGGCCCTCCCGGATCGAGATCAGGTTTTGCAATCAATGTGCCAAGCAGCGTTCTGCACTACAAATCATCAAACCATACAATATGCATTCATTTGTACATTCAATGTTGAATGGAGACCTGACTGGATTTGGTTATGTTCGCGTGACGATCGTAAAATACTGCCTGAAAAATACTGGGCAGCGCGCTCGATCTATGTGCAACGCGCTCAACCGGCACGCCTCGCCAAGGCGATCAAAAAGGCGCAATACAATTGCCTCGACGCTTGCAACAATATACAGTCAATTCTACTGACGTAATTGACCGGAACCGAGCAATGGCCGACTGGCGCCCCGATCTCTCGAACAGCGACAAGCCGCGCTATCTCGCCATCGCCGACGCGATTGCCGACGACATCGCGGCCGGACGGCTGGTGATCGGCGACCGCCTGCCGCCACAGCGGAAACTGGCCAAGCGTCTCGACGTCGATTTCACCACCGTCGCGCGAGGCTATGTCGAGGCGCAGAAGCGCGGGCTGATTGAATCCAAGGTCGGACAGGGAACCTTCGTTCGCGACAAGCCGCGGCCGCGACGTTCGACGACAAGCTTTCCGCCCCGCCCCGTCGACCTCTCGATGAACCTGCCGCCCGAGCCTGACGATCCTGAATTGATCGAGCGCATGCAGGCCGGCGCCGAACATGTGCTGCGCGACATCGCATCGCTGCTGCGCTACCAGGGCTTTGGCGGCACACAAGCCGACAAGGACGCCGCCTCGAGCTGGCTCGGCCGCCGCGCGCTGGTGCCGGCACAAAACCGTATTTTCGTCTCGCCGGGCGCCCATCCGGCGCTGCTCGGCATCCTCTCGATCCTGGCAAAGGCAGGCGAGGTGGTGCTGTGCGAGGCGATCACCTATCCCGGCATCAGGTCGATCGCCGCGCAGCTCGGCATCACCCTCGTCGGCCTGCCGATGGATCAGGATGGCATCGAGCCGCAGGCGTTGACCGATGCCTGCAAGAAGCTGAAGCCGAGGGCTATCTACCTGAATCCGACGCTGCAGAATCCGACGGCGCTGACCATTCCGGACTCGCGACGGCGCGAGATCGTCGCGATCGCCCGCCGCTTCAAGCTACCTGTTATCGAGGACGACGCCTATGGCTTCATTCCCGAGCATGGCCACGGCCACGCGCCCTTTGCCGCCATCGCGCCCGATCTGACCTGGCACGTCGCGGGACTGGCCAAGTGCATCGGAGCGGGCTTGCGCGCCGCCTATGTCGTCGTGCCCGATACGCGCTCGGCCTGGCCGTTCGCCTCGGCGCTGCGGTCGGCGACGGTGATGGCATCCCCCCTCACCGTGGCGATCGCGACGCGCTGGATCGAAGACGGCACTGCGGACACGATGTTGCGCTTCATCCGCGCCGAGACATCGGCGCGGCAGAAGCTCGCCGCCGAGATCCTGCCCAAGGGGTCCTATCGCGGCGATCCCCTCAGCTTCAACCTCTGGGTCGAGCTGCCGACGCCCTGGAGGCGCTCGGCTTTCGTGGAGCATATGCGGCAAACCGGCATCGGCGTGGTCGCAAGCGACGCCTTTGTCGTGGCCGATCCACCGCCCGAGGCCGTGAGAATATGCATCGGCG
This sequence comes from Bradyrhizobium sp. BR 10261, assembly GCF_019455395.1. Classification (NCBI taxonomy): domain Bacteria; kingdom Pseudomonadati; phylum Pseudomonadota; class Alphaproteobacteria; order Hyphomicrobiales; family Nitrobacteraceae; genus Bradyrhizobium; species Bradyrhizobium sp. BR 10261. Next base: position 56,304 of record NZ_JACOFQ010000019.1, on the reverse strand, counting down.
GCCCGTCAACGCGAACGCAGATCAGGGGCGCGCTCGAATACGCCGCTCACGCGCTGGCCGAAACGCCGGCCCTGGCCTCGCCGTTTCTCTGATGCTGCGGTGTCAGCTCGTGACACGCTCACCGCGGCCGTAGACCAACAGCATGAAGATGATGACGAGGCCGTAGATCACCTGGCGGCCGGCCTCGGGCATGTCCATGATCGAGAGCACGCTGTTGAGCAGCACGATCAGCACGACGCCGATCAGCGTGCCGAGATAGCGGCCGCGGCCGCCGAGGATGTTGGTGCCGCCGATCACCACCGCCGCGATCGACGGCAGCAGATAGGCATCTCCCATGCCCTGATAGGCCTTGGTGGAGTAGCCGGCGAGCAGGACGCCGGCGAGCGCGGCGGCGAGACCGCAAAGCACGAAGCAGATCACCGTGACGCGGCGGGTGTCGACGCCGGCGAGATACGCGGCCGCCTCCTTGTTGCCGATGGCGTAGACGTAACGTCCGAGCGCCGTGCGCTGGAGGATGATCGTGACGATCACAGATACTGCGGCCCAGACGAACAGGGCATTGGGAATGCCGAGCGTGCGCTCGCCGGCCAGCATCCGCATCAGGTCTGTCGCAGCCGTCTGTGGCGCGTAGCCGCCGGTATGCGCGACCATCAGGCCGCGCATCACCGCGTTGACGCCGAGGGTGAAGATCATCGAGGGCACGCGCAGATACGCGACCCCGATGCCGTTGATGAGACCGACCACGAGGCCGACGCCGAGCCCGACCGGAATGGCGAGCGGCCCGCCGATCGATGTCGCCATCATCGCAGCCGCGGCGAGCGTCCACGGCACCGACAGGTCGATCTGCGCGATCAGGATCACCATCATCATGCCGGCGGCAACAATGCCGAGGAAGGCGCCGATCTGGAGTTGCTGCAGCAAATAGGTCGGCGACAACAGCGGCGCGCTGCCGAAACGGGCAAAGGTATAGACCGTGCCGGCGACCAGGATGACGAGGATGAACAGCGCCGCGATCAGGATCGGGCGGTCGTCGCGGGAGAGTCCGAGGGACGCGGTCGTCATCGAAACAGCTCCAGCGTATTCTTGACGCGCAGCACGCCGAGCGCGCCGATGCAGACCGCCCCCAGCAGGATCAGGCCCTCGAACAGCGGCTGCAACAGCGGCGCGATGTCGAAGATGCGGAAGAAGAACGAGATGACGCGCAGCACCATGGCGCCGAAAATCGAGCCGATGGCGCTGCCGGTGCCCCCTAACAGCGAGGTGCCGCCAATGACGACGGAGGCGATCGAGTTGAGCGTATAGGCGCCGGCTTGCGGAATGTCGGCATTGCCGGAAGAGGTCTGGATGGCGAGGAACAGGCCGCCACAGCCGGCAAAGAAGCCGGCGAGCGTGAAGGCCGCGATCTTGGCGCGATCGATCGGCAGGCCGGACATGTAGGCGGCGCCCTCGGCCGAGCCGACCGCATAGACAGCGCGGCCGAGCACGGAGCGGCGGAACGGCACCCAGACCAGAAGCGCAATCAGGATCAGCAGCACGAACGGCACCGGGATCCAGGCCAAAGGGGCGAACCACGCCGCTGCGCCATCGCCAAAGATATGGACGGTCGCGGCGAAATCGCCGAGCGAGTTGGTCAGCGCCCAGTTGAGATCCTCATCGATCTTGCCGCCCGGCGTCGGCCGCAGGAACAGCGCGATGCCGATATAGACCGCGCCGGTCGCGAGCGTCGCGATGATCGGCTGGATGCGCCCATAGACGACGATGCAGCCGTTGATGAAGCCGGCCAGCGCGCCGGTCGCAAGACAGACGACGATCCCGAGCAGGATGCCGCTCACCCCGCCGGGAAAAGTGCCGAGGCCGAGATGCAGGCCGAAAATGTCGAGATGCAGCGGCGTGCCGCCCGCCGCCCCCGTCAGCAAGTAGCTCGCAAAACACCCCACCATGGTCATGACGGCGCCCACGGAGAGATCCAGCCCCGACGCCAGCACCGGCACGGTCTGGGCCATCGCCAGCATGGCGAGCGCAAAGATCTCGTCGCCGTTCTGCACCAGAACCGCCGACGAGAAGCCCTTGGGGTGCGCGAGATTGTAGAGCAGATACAGGATGGTGAACAACAGGACGGCGGTGACGATGCCGATGTTCTGGCGGGCCCTGATGGCGATATCGTCAAGCATGGGTGGCTCCGGCAGCGTCCGGCGCCGCGGCGTCGATGTTCAGCGCGCTCGCGATGATGTTGGTCTCGGTGAGCTCGTCAGCTTCGAGCTCGCGCACGATGCGCCCGTCATACATGATCGCCACCCGGTCGCAGCAGCCGATGAGCTCGTCATAGTCGGTCGAGTAGAACAGGATGGCGGCGCCCTGGTCGGCGAGCTCGCGCATCAGCCGGTAAAGCTCCTGCTTGGTGCCGACGTCGATGCCGCGCGTGGGATCGTTGAGCAGGATGAGCTTTGGCTCGGTCATCAGCCATTTGGCGAGAACGACTTTCTGCTGGTTGCCGCCTGACAGCGTGGAGACCGCATCGCCCGGCGCGCCGATCTTGATCTGCAGGCGCGCGATGGCGCGCTTGATCATGTCGCTCTCGCGCGCGCGGTCGACCAAGGGGCCGGTCGAGATCGCATCGAGCGAGGCGATCACCAGATTGTCCGCGATCGACATCGGCAGCATCAGGCCCTCGGTCTTGCGATCCTCCGGCACCAGCGCGATGCCGACCGACTTCGCCGCCGCCGGAGAACCCGGCCGCACCTCGCGGCCTTCGACGGTAACCTGCCCGGTGACGCCGCGCAGCACGCCGAACAGCGCCAGCAGCAGGGATTTCTGGCCCTGGCCATCGAGCCCCCCGAGGCCGACGATCTCGCCGGCGCCGACGCGGAGCGAGATACGATCGAGGCGCCGGTCCCAGCTCAAATTCTCGATATCAAGCACCGGCGGCGGCGATCCGCGCGGCGGCTTCGGCGGATATTGGGTCGCGATATCGCGCCCGATCATGAGCTGAACGATATCAGCGGTCGAACGCTTGCCCTTGTCGAAGGTCTCGATATGGCGGCCGTTACGGAACACGGAGGCGCGGTCGGCCAGCGCCTCGACCTCGTGCATGCGGTGCGAGATGTAGAGAATGGCAACGCCCTCGGCCTTGAGCCGCGCCAGCATGGCGTACACCTTCTCGACGTCGGCGCTGGTGAGGGCCGAGGTGGCCTCATCCAGGATCAAGAGCTGCGGCTTCTTGCCGAGCGCCTTGGCGATCTCCACCACCTGGCGGCGCGACAGCGGCAGGTCACGTACGCGCATCAGGGGATTGACGTCCTCGCAGCCGATCTCGGCCAGCAGCTGTTCGGCACGGCGGCGCTGCGCCCGCGCGTCGATCAGGCCGAAGCGGCGTGGCGGCGATGAGATCGAGATGTTGTCCGCGACCGAGAGATCGGGCATCAGCGACAGCTCCTGGAAGATGCAGACGACGCCGGCGGCATTGGCGGCGGAGGGCGTCGCGAAGCTGACGTCCTGTCCGGCAAGCCGCATGCTGCCGGAATCGGGCTGCACCACACCCGAGATGATCTTGATCAGCGTCGACTTGCCGGCGCCGTTCTCGCCGAGCACCGCATGGATCTTGCCGCGCTCGCAGGCGAAATCGACCCCTTCGAGCGCGCGCACGCCGGCGTACCGCTTGGAGATTCCTGACAGCGTGAGGAAGGCGTGACGGGTCAGAACGGCATCGGACATGGCGGGCTCACGCAGCGGCGGCCCGGCGAAGGCCGGGCCGCAACCGTGACGTCTCCAGCAGGCTCACTGGGTATTCTTTTCGCTCTGCGACATGATCTCCGGCGCCGTGAAGTTGACGCCACAGGGCGTGAACTGGTTCGGCGCGAAGAAGTTTGCATTCAGCTCCGGCCAGTAGTTCTCGCCGGGCTTGAGGTCCTTGTAGGTCGCGACCGGAATCGGGATCGAGATCAGCTGCGGCATGACATTGCCCTGCAGCGCCGAGATCGCCGCCTTGGTGGCAATCGCGACCAGCGCCGGCGACTGGCCGTAGGACATGCCCTTGAGCCCGTCCTTGGCGTGATCGGCGATCTGCTTGCGGAACTCGTTCTCACCCTCGCCCGACATCGGCACGAAGGGGTGCTTGGCCGCCATCATCGCCTGCACGGTGCCGTCGGAGCCGCCTTGCGTGAACACGCCGTCGAAATGGCCGTGCACCGCGAGCGCATCCGCCGTCACCTTCTGCGAGGTGCCGGTGTCCCAATTGCCGACCACTTCGGTGATCTTGAAGCTGTTGCCCGGCGCCTCCATCACCTCGCGGAAGCCGAGATGGCGGTCGCGGTCGACCGAATTGCCCGGCAGGCCGCGCACTTCGAGAATGTCGCCGCTCTTCTTGCCGCTCTCATCGATCAGCCATTTCGCCGACATGCGGCCCATTTCCTTCTGGTCCTCGTTGACCATCATCACCTTGTCGGTGTCGAGGACGTTGTCGAAGGGCACCACGACCACGTTGTTCTTGTCGGCGAGGCGAATGATGCGGTCGAAGCCGTCAGGGGCGACCGCGATGGTGACGATGGCGTCAAAGCCCTGATTGATGAAGTCCTCCATCGCGCCGAGTTGCGCTGCAACATCGGTGCCGGTCGAGACCACCTTGAACTCCTTGATGTTCTCCTTGATGCCCGGCTGCGCGGCGAAGGCCTTTGCGGTCTTCACCATCTGGATGCGCCAGGTGTTGCCGACGAAGCCGTTGACGAGGGCGATCTTGTAGGGACCGGGCTTCTTGTCCCACTGGAAGAACTTGGTCTCCGATGACCAGGGCTTGAAACATCCGGGATCAGCGCCCGGACCGGATACGACCTTGGGCCCTGCGAGGGCGCTGACGGAGGACAGCAACAGGCCAACGCAGGCGAGCCCCGTAAAACGAAGCGTCCAAACCATATCTCTTCTCCTGAGCTTTTGTTTCCACCCATAATGCGGCGCAATGCCAAGCCGGGAATTGGGCTTCCCGTGCAATTTACCGCGCTAGGATGCCACGCAACCTCCGAGGCGCACAAGCCGAATGCCGGTCATCGGCCCTGCCCTGCTGCGAACGCGTGATGCAATGCCATCGCATCGGCGGGAGACGATGTCGCGTCGCGGCGAAGCTGAAAACCCGCGCGTGACAAGCGGATGTTTGCTCCCCCTGATGCAGCGCAATCGAATGATTGCGAACCAAAGAACGGCGCAACGCAAAAAGAATGAGACTCAGGGAAAAATGCCGCGCGATCATGCATCCGAATTGCCTAGAGCGGAGCATGTTGACTTTGGCAGACGCCCTCCAAATACTCGCCAGAAAATAAAAGCCAGTCGCAAATGACTGATCCGAGGGAGGATAGGATGCCGACTTCACGCAGGCAGCTGCTGAAGGGTACGGCGGCGGCTGCCGCCACGCTCAGCCTCGATTGGACCCGGGCCCAGGCGCAAGCCGAGACTCTGCGCATCGGCCTGATCTACGATCTCACCGGACCATTCGCCGCGGGCGGCTCGGTCGCCTCCTCGGTCGGCGCGCAGATCGCGATCGATCTCGTCAACGAGAAGGGCGGCATTGGCGGCAAGACCAGGATCGTGCCCGTCGCCGCAGATTCCCAGAGCAAGCCCGACGTGGCGATCAACGAGGCCGAGCGCCTGATCAGCCAGGAGAAGATCGACATCCTGAACGGCGTCTATGCGAGCGCGCATGCGGTGCCGCTCGCAGCCAAGGTCGAACAGCAGAAGAAGATCCTCTGGATCACGACCGCGGTGTCGACCGCCGTGTTCAAGGACAAGAACCTGCAATATGTGTTTCGCGCGCAGATCCATTCGGATCAATACGGCCAGGCCTTTGCTGGCTTCATGAGCGAGCATGCCAAGGCGAAGCTCGGCATGGAGCCGAAGGACGTCAAGATCGCGCTGATCCATGAGGACGGTCCCTATGGCGTCGGCGTCGCCGCTGCGGACGAAGCCTATGCCAAGGAAGCCGGTCTCCAGATCGTGCTGAAGGAGGGTTATTCGGCATCGGCCCCCGATCTTTCGGTGCTCGTCACCAAGATCAAGCGCGCCAAGGCCGACGTGATCTCGCATGCCGGTTACAACCCCGACATCACCCTGCTGCTGCGGCAGGCGCGCGAGAGCGGGCTGCGCTTCAAGATGCTGTTTGGCAACGGCGCCGGTTACAGCCAGCTCGACAAGTTGCGGGCGACCTTCGGCACCGACATCGACAATTTCTGCAACATCGATCCGGTGCCGGCGCAATTGCTGGATCCGTCGAAGCTGGCGCCGGGCTTGGGCGAGCTGATCAAGACCATGGTCACGCGCTACCAAGCCAAGACCAATGCAACTGACGTGCCGCCGCACTGCTCGATGGGCTTTAATCAGACCTGGGTCTTGCTCAACAACGTGCTGCCGGTGGCGAAAGAGAAATACGGCAGCTTCGAGCCGGAAGCCATTCGCAAAGCCGCGCTCGACGTCGACATCCCGCCCGGCGGCACCATCCAGGGCTACGGCGTCAAGTTCTTCCCGCCGGGCACGCCGCTATCAGGCCAGAACGAACGCTCCACGCCGGTGGTGATGCAGAACGCCGGCGAGCACATTTCCGTGGTGTGGCCGACCAACATCAGGACACAAGACCCGGTGTTTCCGCTGCCGAAGGGATCGACCTACGGGGCCTGAAAGAGGCGACTTGCCCTCCGCAGATCTATCGCAGATGGATGCACGATGCGACGGCATCGGCACTGGGCTCCCTCTCCCGCAAGCAAGCGGGAGAGGCGGAGCAAGCCCGCAGGTCGTCGTCTATTCCAATGGTGACTGCCCGGAGGGGGAAGAAAGCGGCGTCGACAACACGTCGGCGCCGACCGCGTGCAAGCAGGAACACTTACACCCACCGGTCATTGTTTGCGCGCTATGGTTGGATTTTGGGCCGCCCGGCAACTCGCGCTGGTTGTGAGACGAAGTCTCTTTGAAACAAAAGCCATCTAGAGTGTGAACTGGGTTACTGGCGGCGCTCGATTTTCGTGCGTACAAACCGGACAGCCAACGGCATTTCAGCTCGGGTTGGCCTCTCAGGCAAACCGGCTCGCATCTTCGAAGAAGCCGTGCAGCGGGATCAGATATTTCAGAGCTTGAATTGCAGCGATGGGGGTGACAATGCCCGCCATATTCGAACTGCTCTACAAGGAATTCTGCCGTGCCCGCCTTGCCGAGATGCGCAAGCAGCTTCTGCTCATCCGCAAGCATCCAGCGCAGTTTCTGCCGGATGACGCTCCTTCCGACCCTGATGGGATGGACGGGCAACACGACGCAGAATTGAAGCGCTCGAGGGAATAGTCGCTTGGCGACAGCTACAGCACCACCCGCCGCCCCTCCTCCGCCGCCCAATAGCCGGCATAGTTGACCTTGATCGTCTCGTAGGCCAGCGCGAGGTCCGACAAAGGCTGTCGTCCCGTGGCGGCGCATTCCATGAAATCCTGGATCTCCTGGAGATAGCCTCGCGTCCATTCCTCCTCGAGGCAGACATATTGCCAGCCGGTTTTGCGGTCGACCTTCTCGGTGATGTAGACACTCGCGAGCTTCTCCTCGGAGGTCTGGTAGCTCATCAGATGATTGTTCGGCGTGATGTTGGCGAACAGCGATCCGCCCGACGTGTAGGTCTCGATCAAATTGCGCACGCCGCCCATGATCATGTCACCGGAGAATATCGTGGCCTTGGTGCCGTCGGAGAAGGTCGCGGTCAGCGTGCCCCAATCCTCGACGTCGACGGGCTTGGCCTTGATGTAGGTGCGTTCGTCCGGCCTGAGGACGGCGGTGACATTGCCGATATCGCCGGTGACGCTGACGACATGGATTTTCTCCGCTCGCGTGCGCGCTTCGACCTGCTTGAGATAGAGCACCGCCGAGAGCGGATGGCAGCCCATCCGGATCAGCGAGCCGCCGCCGGTCATCGCCCATTGTGCGGCATGCGCGGCGTGCGAGCCGGAATGGCTCTCCTCGCCCTTCATGAACAGGATCTTGTCTTTGGTGGCCTTGAGGATCTCGGCGGTCTTGGTCACTGCAGGCGCGTAGATCCAGTCCTCGGCATACATGAAGAGTTTTCCGGTGCGCTCGATCGCGGCGCGGGTGGCGTCCATCTCCTCGATCAGGCGCTCATACATCAGGGCCTTTGGCACGTGCCTGCCGATCGGCTGCTGGTCCCCATCGCGGCCGAAATAGCCGGCAAACGGCTTTTCGCAGATGACGTGCTTGCCGGCCTGCATGCTGGCGACGATCATCTCGGCATGGAGATTGGGCGGCGTGCAGATGTCGATCACATCGAGCTCGCGGTCCGCGATCAGCTCCGCAAAGCTGCGATAGACGCGCGGGATGTTGTGGCGGCCCGCGAATGCGACGACATGATCGCCGCGCGCGGCGACCGCGGTCACCTCGACATCCACGCCATAGACGCGCCGGAAGGCATACATATGCAGCTCCGACACGAAGCCGCAGCCGACGAGTCCCACCCTGATGCGAGCCATAATGCCCCCCTTGCCTCGGGCGGCACTATAGCGCGAAGGCAGAGCTATTCCACCGAGACCCGCACCACGCCTGCACTCATCATGCCGAGCGCACGGGCGGCGGGCACCGAGAGATCGACGATACGGCCGCGGATGAAAGGGCCGCGATCATTGACGCGGCACTGAATCGTCCGTCCGCTATAGGACACTTTCAGCACGCTGCCGAACGGACGCGTCCGGTGCGCGCAAGTCAGCTCGCCGCTCCTCGCGGCTTTTCCATATCCATAATATGAGGCAAGTCCGCTTTCGGCGTGGGCGACGGAAAATGCAGAAAGCGAGAAAATCGTCAGGCAATACAATAGCGTCGGCTGCGCTCGCACGGCACCGCTCCCGGTTCGCCCTGCCCGGCGCGGCAACGTCGTCCGGTTCCAATGGTTCCGGGAACTCCGCCGGGCCATGCCCGGCGGGTCCATCACACATTGTTACTGTTTATGAAAGACGAGGGTACGCACCTCGATGCTTTCGCGCGGCGGGGCATCCGGTGGCGTGGTCGGATCGACGAAGGCGGTGTGCGGCGCGAAGCGGGTGCGGCCGTCAGTTGCGGAATCATAGCATTTGAGCAGCAGCGCCTCGTCCGGTGTCATTTCGGGAAAATAGAACCAGCGATGATCAGGATTGTATTTCACCGAATAGGTCTCACCGCGCCGATTGGGATAGATCAGGTCCGAAGCGACGAGATCTTCTGAAGCCACCGTCGTGCCGTCGGCGATGGCGAGCGGTGAATCGCGCAAGGGACCGCGGATCGGCCGCCACAGATTGATCACCTGCACGCGGCCCTTGAGCAGCTCCTCCGCCTCGTCAGGCAGATGCTCGCGCACGCGATTGGCGCCGGAGACCACGGTCTGGTCGACATGCACGCGCGTCGCAGGCTGGCGTGGCCCGCCGTCGCGAATGTCGGGAGCACCTTCGACGCGCTTGCGGACGGTATGGTCGAAGATGAAGACACGGTCGGCCTTCAATGTCGCGCGCAGGAAAGCCTCGACGGCAGGATAGTAGACGCTGCGGATTTCCTCATCGTTGTAAAAATCCTTCACTTGATGCGGATGGCGCACCAGCGCAAAACCTTCGCGATCGAGCGAGAAATTTTCTGCGATCAGCCGCGCATCGAAGATCGGCACCAGATGCGGCTCCGGCAGCGAGGTGCTCTTCGGCTCCCCCGGCGGTGGATCGAAAGCATAGGTGCGCGGCTTGCCTGACACAGGCGCGAGGTAATTGAGTTCAGCGGTGGTGAAGGGAAGCGATTCGATTTTTGTTTCTTGCAGGCCCATGGCCGGTCTCCCGATGTGGTCGTCTGGATGATTTTTGAGGGGATGGAGCGGCCCGCAAGGGAGGTGGTGCAAATAGAAATGAGGGTGTTGTCGGCGTCACGAAATGCAGAAGGAACGTTTCGAGGATCGGGATAGTGCTGGAACGTCTTCTTCCTTCCTCACGGATGCTTGAGGGGCCCGTGAGGTCTCATACCCACAGCCGTCATTCCGGGGCGCCCGAAGGGCGAACCCGGAAATATCGCGACTTCGTCGCGCCCCGGAATGACGCCGGTGTTACAGCGCGTCCCGGATACCGGCGCGTCGCTACAACCCCGCCTTGGCGATCGCGTCCGCAAAGGAGCGATCGACGATCTCGCCGGCATCGAGTTTCTGCTTGATCAGGCCCCAGCGGAAATAGAGATCGATCGTGCTCTGCTCGTCCGCAACCACGCCGTCATCGATCGGCGCGATCCGGATTTTTGCGCGCGAGAGCCAGTTCTGCGGCACGGCGGTCGGGATGTTCATCAACCTGCCCCAGGTCGCGGCATAGCTGTCGATGTTGTTCAGCGACCACGCCCGCGCCGCGGTGAGGCGGCGGACGAAGTCGGCCAGTTCGGCCCGCTTGTCGCGGATCGCGTCCGGCCGCGCCACCTGGAAGCTGAGGCCCGGCGTCAGGCCTTCCGAGCTGATGACACGGCGCGATTTGAACAGCACCTCCTCCTGGCTGACATAAGGCTCCCAGGTCGACCACGCATCAACCGAGCCCTGCGTGTAGGCGATCTTGGCATCGGACGGCGCCAGGAACGCGATCTGCACGTCGCCAGCACTCCAGCCGTTCTTTTCGAGCGCGGCGAGGATCAGCTGATGCCCGATCGAGCCGCGGCCGGTCGCAATCTTCTTTCCGCGGAGATCGCCGAAGGTCTTGATCGGTGAGTTCTCGGGCACGAGGATCGCAAGCCCCTCGCGGGTCTGCCGGATCGCCGCAATCGCCTTCACCGGCGCACCGGAGGCGGCGGCAAAGGTGAAGGGCGCATCGCCGACGAGCCCGGTCTCGATCGCGCCGGCGCTCAGCGCTTCCAGCAGCGGCGCCGCGGCCGGAAACTCCTTCCACTCGATCTTGTAAGGCACGTCGTTGAGCACGCCCGCGGCCTCCATCACTGCCCGCGCGTTGCCCTTCTGGTCACCGACGCGCAGCGTCGTTTGCGCGACCGCGAGATCAGCGCCCGCAAGCGCGAGCGCCACAGCAACAATGAGTCGGATCATTCCGCCGCAATCCCCCGCTGCTGGTCGCGTTCGGCGATCAGCTTGCGCGTCAGCGGGATCAGCTCACGGCCATAGTCGATGGCATCGGGCAGCGGATCGAAGCCGCGGATCAGGAAATGGCTGACGCCGAGGTCGTAATAGTCGGCGAAGACCTCGGCGACCTGCTCCGGCGTGCCGACCAGCGCGGTCGAGTTGCTGTTGGCGCCGGTGAGTTTTGCAATTTCGGTCCACAGCCGTTTGTCGATGCGCGCGCCCTGATCGGCCAGCGCAAGGAGACGCTTGGCGCCGTCGGTGGCGTGATTAGGCCGGCGATAGCCGGTCTGGTCCTGCAGCGCTGTGGCACGCTCGAGGATCCCTTCGGCCTTCTTCCAGGCCTTTTCCTCGGTGTCGGCGAGGATCGGCCGCACCGACAGGCTGAAGCGCGGGCTCGGCCGCCCATGCTTCGCGGCCGCCGCGCGCACCCGCGCGGTGACGTCGCGCACCTGCGCGTAGGATTCGCCCCACAGCGCAAAGGTGTCGGCGTGCTTGCCCGAGACCTCTATCGCAGCGTCCGATCCGCCGCCGACGAAGGTGTAGATGCCGCCCTTCTGCAGCGGCTTCACCTGCGAAAAGCCGTTCTCGACGGTGTAGTACTTGCCGCTGTAGTTGAACGGCTTCTCGCTGGTCCATTCCAACCTGACAACGTCGAGGAATTCGCTGGTGCGGGCGTAGCGCTCGTCCTTGTCGTCGAGCGTGTTGCCGTCCTGACGCAGCTCGATCGCGTTGCCGCCGGTGATGACGTGCAGCGAGACCCGGCCGCCATACAGCTGGTCGAGCGTGGCGAGCTGGCGCGCCAGCAATGTCGGCGCGGTGAAGCCAGGCCGCTGCGCGATCATCACCTTCAGCTTCTTGGTGATGGCCAGCACATGCTGGGCGACCTGGAGCGAATCCGGCGTGGTCGAATGGAACGCCAGCAGCGCTCGGTCGAAGCCGGCGAGCTCATGCGCCTTGGCCACCGTCTCGATATAGTTCGGATCGAGGATCGGTCCCTGGCGTACGATGGTCTCGGAAGCGTTGCTGTTGGCGATAAAGCCGATGAATTCGACCGACATGATGGTCTCCCTGTTGTTTTCTGAAAGCTAGAGGCCCAATGCGGCGCGGCCGAGGCCGGTGCGCGTGGCGTCATCCTGCGGCGTATGCACCCGGCCGCACAGGACGTCGCGATAGTGCCGCTCCAGCGGATTGCTGCGGGACAGTCCGTGATTGCCGGTCAGCGAAAGTGCGTCCTCGACCACAGCGACCGCGTTGTTGGTCACCGTCAGCTTGATGACGTTGGATTCGCCGGCGGAGAGCCGGGCCCCGTCATCGAAATCGCGGGCAAACGTGTCGAGCAGCCGTGCATTGACCGCGAGCCTCGCCTCGATCGCTCCGAGGATCTCCTGCGCGCGGGCCAGGGTCGCGAGCGGCGCGCCAAGACTGGCGGGGACGCGCTGCTTCAGGAACCGGACGAACCAGTCGCGCGCGGCGCGGGCGATGCCGTCATAGATCGCGGCGACGAAGACGGTATGCACGGTCGCCTGCGCGATATCGGGCGCGCGCCAGTCCGCCGGCTTGCGAACATCGATCTCCGCATCGAGCGGGATCACCACGTCGTCGAAGATGATGTCGTGGCTCCCACTGGCCCGCAGGCCGTGGTGATCCCAGGTCTCGACGATGCTGGTGCCCGGCAGGCCCGCCGGCACCAGGAACTGGCCGACCCGCGGCTCGGCTTCGTCCGTGCGGGCCCAGATCAGATACCATTTCAGGATGGGCGAGCCCGTCGAGTAGATCTTGTGGCCGGAAAGACGCCAGCCGGTTTCGGTGCGGCGCGCGATCGTCGCCGGCAATCCGCCGCGCGCCGGCGAGCCGAGCTCGGGCTCGACCCGCAGGGCGTTGATCAGCGCGACGCCTTCGACGGTCTCAATTGCGAGCTTGCGCGAGAGTTTCAACGGCCAGCTCGGGCTGCGTGCCATCACCAGATGGTTGATGTAGTGCATCGACAGCACCAGTGCCGTCGACGGGCACGCCTTGCCGATGAGGCCGAGGACGCGCGCGGTGTATCTTGCGCCGGCGCCGGCGCCGCCAAAGGCGGCCGGCACCGTCAGCGAGAGCAGGCCGGCCTCGGAGAGCTCGCGAAAATTCTCGAAGGGAAAACTGCCGGTGCGGTCATGCTCGGCCGCACGCGCGGCAAAGGCTGGCGCCAGCGCCTCCGCGCGCGCGATATAATCGGGCTCGCTACGAGCCACCCGTCCCTGAGCGACAGACGTCACCATGTGGCATCCAATCCCAACAGGCCCAGAATCTGGCGGCGCAGATCGGCAAGATACGGATCGCCGCGATGGCGCGGATAGGGCCGGTTCACCCGGATGTCGGCCTTCACGCGCGCGGGGCGCTCGCTGAAGACGATGACGCGGCCCGCGAGCACCAGCGCCTCCTCGGCATCATGCGTGACGAGCAGGGTGGTAAAGCCCTTGCGCTGCCACAGCGACACCAGCTCGGCCTGCATGGTGATGCGGGTCAGCGAGTCGAGCTTGCCGAGCGGCTCATCCAAAATCAGGATCTTGGGATCGTTGACCAGCGCGCGCGCCAGCGCCACGCGCTGCGCCATACCGCCGGAGAGCTGATGCGGATAGGCATTGCGGAACGAGGACAGCCCGACCAGATCGAGCGCGTCGTCGACGCGCTGGCGCTGACTCTTGAGGATACCCTGGGCCTCGAGGCCCAGGGCGACATTGTCCCAGACCGACCGCCAGGGAAACAGGGTCGGATCCTGGAACACGACGACGCGCGACGGATGCGGCCTGACGATGCGAACCTCGTCCTCGCGCAGGCTTCCCGCCTTGGGCTTGTCGAGGCCGGCGACGAGCCGCAGCAAGGTCGACTTGCCGCAGCCGGAGGGGCCTAGCAGTGCGACGAACTCGCCGGGCTCGACGGCGATGCTGACATCGCTCAGCACAGGCAGCTCGGCGCCGTCGATATCGAAGGCGTGGCTGACCTGCTCGATGTCGAGGGCGGCGCCGGCGGACGGATATGTGACCGCTTCGGCGAGAGCAGCTACCATTTCACGGTCCCCTTCTGCCAGACCAGCAGACGATCGCGGATCGCAAACAGCAGCGTGATCGCGCCAGAGCAGAGCAGCGACATCACGATCAGCGCCGCATACATGTTGGCATAAGCCGCCCAGCCCTGCGCCCATTGCAGATACCAGCCGAGCCCGGCCTTGACGCCGATCATCTCGGCGACGACAAGCACGGCAAAGGATGCACCGAGCCCCATGAACAGGCCGACGAACACGTGCGGCAAGGCGGCGGGGATCGCGACCTTCAGCACCAGGAAGGATGGCTTTGCCCCGAGGGTGCGCGCAACATCGTAATAGGCCGTGCTGACGCTCGCCACGCCCGACCAGGTCAGCACCGTGACCGGAAAGCCGGTCGCCAGCGCAATCAGGAAGGTCGAGGCGCTCCAGCTCGAGGGGAACGTGAAGAAGGCAATCGGCAGCCAGGCGGTCGCCGGCAGCGGGCCGATGAAGCGCAGCACGGGATGCACCCAATAGCCGACCGCGCGCGACCAGCCGATCGAGACACCGGTCAGGAAGCCGACCACGGCGCCGATGATGTAGCCGCCGAGCTGGAGCTTGACCGATGCGAACACGCTGTCGAGCAGCTTCGGCAGATCGTCGGTATAGACCTCGATGATCGCCTGCGGCGGCGGGAAGAACGGCAGCGGCAGCCAACCGAATTTTGCGGTGGCGACCTCCCACACCGTGAGGAATACCCCGAACGCGGCGAGCCAGGGCGCGCGCTGACGCAAGCCGCGACCGGCTGAACCGACATAGTCGGCACCGACCGTTCCGAACAGGGCGACCGCAGCGATGATGAACGCCGCAATGCCGAGCGAATGCGTGCGTGACCAGTCGCCGACGTCCTCCCACCACAGGCAGGACAGACCGAAGGCGATCCAGGCGGCGCTGGCGGCAACACCGGCACCGGACTCCCTGAACCAGGCGGCAAGCCAGGGCGCGCGCGAGACTCGCCTCGCGCCCGAGGCTAGCCCGTCAGACAGAGAATACGTCGACATAGATGCGCTCCGCGAATTTGGTCGTATCGGTGCTTTGCTTGAAGACCTGCACGCTCTTGAGATCGTCGGCGTAAGCCTTCAATTCGCGCTTCAGCACCTCGCCGGTGGGGTGATGGTGATGCGTGTGGTAGCGCACCATGCCCTCGATATCGGCCAGCGTTGCGGCCTTCGGCGCATAGGGCTGGAATGACTTCGCCGCAACGGCCGGACTCTGCGAGGTGAACATCGCGGCATCGAGCAGCGCCTGCGTGATCGCACGCGCCACCTGCGGCTCCTCGCGCACCAGGCTGCCGCGCAGGCCGACGATGCAGCAGCTCTTGTCGCGATAGTCACCGTCGAGATTGGAGGCAACTTCCCTGTACTGCGTATCCTTCAGCCAGAGATAGGCGAGCGGATCGGAGGACAGGAAGGCCTGCACCTCGCCTTTCTGGACCGCAACATCGAGCAGATTTCCGGGATAGGCGCGCCAGTCGACATCCTTGTTCGGATCGATGCCGAGTTTTGCCAGCTGGATCGAGAAGAAGTTCTTGTCGGGGCCGGCGAGATCGCCGACCGCGACGCTTTTGCCCTTGAGATCGGCGAGCTTGGCCACGCCGGAATCGGCGCGGCTCAGCACGCGCATGCAGCCGCCATGGGTGCCGGCCGCGATCTTGACGTCAAAGCCCTGCTCCAGCGGCTTCAGCCAACGCAGCGCCATGCCGAGGCCGGCATCGCTCTTGCCGGTGGCGATCGCCTCGAGCAGCTGGTCGGTCGAGCCAGAATAATTGACGAGCTCGACGTCGAGATTCTGCTTCTGGAAGAAGCCGTGCTCGATCGCGACCGGCAGCGGCGCAAGGCAGACCGCGCCGGCATTCCACGACAGTTTCAGCTTGCGCGGCGCGCCTGATAGTGCTGGCGCATCGGAAGCTGTGCGGCAGAGCGGGAATTCCGAGAAATCGATGCCCGATGCAGGCGCCGGTGGCACGAAGGCCTGGGCGCCCAAGGCTCCGAGCGGCGCGGCGAAAGCCGCCGCCAGACCCGCTTGAAGCAGGTGACGCCGGTCGAGTCCCGATCCAGCGCGCTTGTTGTCGTTGCCCATCAGCCCCGCTCCTTAAGTTGGCACGACTCCGCCGTCCGCGCAACGCATCGCGTTGCGCATGTTCCGTACGGAGCTGCGTTGAGAGAATATTTTCTCGCGAGCGCTTCCGGCGTCGCGTTGATGCGATGTGCAAATCATGCGGCGCGGGTGCCGCATCGTCAATAAAATGGAATTTCGAATGTAGGGCGCCGCGAAGTCATTCTCTCCATTGGTGCGCGCTGCAACGATGAAAGGATTTTTCGCAGATTCATCAGCTCGCGCGCACGTTACGACTCTGCGAGAGGCGTCCCCGTCACGCAGTCCCAGGTCAACGCGCGCCGCTTTTCTCGAAAGCACTCGTTCGTTGAAATGTCCTTGCTCGATGCGCGCGCAATACGGTTGGCCATTTCATTGACTGAAGACCGCGCGATCATAGACTTGATCGCCTCGCTGCATCGTTCGCTCTCACGTCGTGAGCCAAAGTAACAAACAAGCAACAAGACAGATCACATGAGCCTCAACTCTTCGGACCATCCCATCACGCGCCGCCTGGCCGCCTCGCTGTTCGCCGCGGCCGTCACCCTGTCGACGGCGGCCGCATCGTTCGCCGCCGACAATGTCGTGCTGCGCGTCGGCGATCAGAAAGGCGGCAACCGCTCGCTGCTGGAGATCTCCGGCTATGCGAAGGAACTGCCTTACAGGATCGAATGGTCGGAATTCCCCGCGGCAGCTCCAATCCTGGAAGCGCTCAACGCCGGCGCGCTCGACGTCGGCTATACCGGCGATCTCTCCTTCCTGTCGGTCTACGCGGCCGGCGCGCCGATCAGGGCGATCGGCGGCACCAGGTCGGATGCGAAGACGCAGGCGATCCTGGTCCGCCAGGATTCGCCGATCAAGTCGGCCGCCGATCTCAAGGGCAAACGTCTCGCCGGCACGCGCGGCGGCTGGGGCCAGTTTCTGATCGACGCGACCTTGGAGAAGGCGCAGATCAAGCTGGAGGACGCGACCTTTGCGCCGCTCGGCCCTGTCGATGCCAAGGTCGCACTCGTCGCCGGCTCGATCGATGCCTGGGCGGTGTGGGAGCCCTACGTGTCGTTCGCGACCTTGAAGGACAAGGCTCGCGTCATCGCCGACGGCGACGGCCTGACGCCGACCATCACCTTCATCGTCGCCTCGGACAACGCCATCGCCACCAAGCGCGCAGCGGTGCAGGACCTCGTGCAGCGGCTGAACAAGGCCCGGCTGTGGTCGCTGGATCATATTGCCGAATACGCCAAGAACACGGCCGAGCTGACGAAACTGCCCGAGGATGTGCTGCTATCGGCCTACACCGCGCAGCGTACCAGCCCGATTCCGATCGACGAGGTCGTGATCAGGGAGGTGCAGAAAGCCTCCGACCGCGCGACGCTCTACGGCATCCTGCCCAAGACGCTCGACGTCGGCAAAGCCGTCGACCGCAGCTTCACCGCCGCGGCCGCGGGATCGAATTAGGATCCGACGAGATGAGGCGTGCCTCGCACCCCAAACGGCAGTGCGTTCCCTCCCCCCTTGTGGGGGAGGGAACGGAGAGGGCGCCGCTGTGGCCAGACTCAATTCGACTTCAATTTCACGCGCTCAAAGCGGAGGCGGCGACATGACTAGGCTTCGCCTCAAGGCCGGCCCGTTGCATCTCGCCGCGATCGTGCTCACGCATTTTGCCTGCATGAGCCTGATCGTGTGGCTGTCGCTCTAGCGCTCACCAATAGCGGCGGTAGTAGTGACCGTAATACGGCCGGTAGTAGCCGTAGCGATAGCCGTAATACGGACGGTAGGGCCGGTAGTAGCGAGGATAGGCCGCCCCGTAGCCGTAGCCATAATAGGCCGGCGCATAGCCATAGCCGTACCCCGGATAACCGTAGCCGTAATACGGTCCCCCGCCATAATAGCCGTAGGGCGCGCCGGCGATGGCGCTGCCGATGATCGCACCTGCCGCGAAGCCGCCGAGGCCCCAGCCCCAGCCGCCACCACGCCAATGAACCTGGGTGACGTCATCGCCGGCCGCGGCCTTCATGGTCGCGACATTGGTCGGCATCGGCGCCGCTGATGCCTGCCCGATTTGGCCGGCCATGACACCTGCTGTCAACGAGCAGGCGATTGCCAGCTTCCAGATACTCATCGTCTTACTCCCTGTCTGACGTTTCGTTCGAAACAGCATCGCATGCCATGATCTTGCATCCTTGCGCGAAGTCAAAGCCCCGAATTTGCGTGCAGCGCACAAGACGGCCGGGCATGCCTGATTTATGACCCCGGGCGAGGGCGCCGAAGGGCTGCCGCCGCGGCCAAAGCGTTAAGCTTCCCATGCGTTCGCAACCAACAAGCATCTTCACGATTACCTATTCGTACCGTTACTATCGGTTCCAATGATGCGCGGCCGCAAGGTACTTCGCGAAGCCTTCGGTTTACGCCAGAATTTGGCAGCGCCAGACGAGTGGGAGGAAGACATGAGTGCTGCCGGAAATGAGCCGCTTGCCCGCCAGGCTTTGGCATTTGTCCTGGCGGGCGGCCGCGGCAGCCGGCTGCTGGAATTGACCGACCGGCGCGCCAAACCCGCGGTCTATTTCGGCGGCAAATCCCGCATCATAGATTTCGCGCTGTCGAACGCGGTGAACTCCGGCATCCGCCGCATCGCGGTCGCCACCCAATACAAGGCGCATAGCCTGATCCGGCATCTCCAGATGGGCTGGAACTTCTTCCGCCCCGAGCGCAACGAAAGCTTCGACATCCTGCCTGCAAGCCAGCGCGTCTCGGAGAACATGTGGTATGTCGGCACGGCGGATGCCATCTACCAGAACATCGACATCATCGAGTCGCACGCCTGCCGCTTCATCGTCGTGCTCGCCGGTGACCACATCTACAAGATGGACTACGAGGTGATGCTGCGCCAGCACGTCGACAGCGGCGCCGACGTCACGGTCGGCTGCCTCGAAATGCCGCGCGCAGAATCCTCCGGCTTCGGCATCATGCATGTCGACGAGAACGGCTGGATCCAGCAATTCCTCGAGAAGCCCAAGGATCCGCCGCCGATGCCGGGCAAGCCCGACGTCTCGCTCGCCAGCATGGGCATCTACGTGTTCAACGCGAAATTCCTGTTCGACGAGCTCAAGCGCGACGCCGAGGATCCGAACTCGAACCATGATTTCGGCAAGGACATCATCCCCTATATCGTCAAGAACGGCCGCGCGATCGCGCATCAGTTCTCGACCTCCTGCGTGCGCTCGGGCAGCGACCCCCGCGCCTATTGGCGCGATGCCGGCACCGTGGATGCCTATTGGGCGGCCAATATCGACCTCACCGACGTGGTGCCGGAGCTCGATCTGTTCGATCGTGCCTGGCCGATCTGGTCCTATGCGGAGATCACGCCGCCCGCCAAATTCGTCCATGACGAGGAGAGCCGGCGCGGCCAGGCGGTGAGCTCGCTGGTCTCGGGCGGCTGCATCATTTCCGGCGCCTCGCTGCGTCGCTCGCTGCTGTTCACCGGCGTGCGCATCAACTCCTATGCCAATGTCGAGAACGCCGTGATCATGCCTTACGTCCATGTCGGGCGCGGCGCGCGTTTGAAAAATGTCGTGATTGACCGCGGCGTCGAGATCCCCGAAGGCCTCGTGGTCGGCGAGGACCCCGAGTTCGACGCCAAGCGCTTCCGCACCACCGAGCAGGGCATCTCGCTGATCACCCAGCCGATGATCGACAGGCTCAATACATGACGCCTGTTCGCGTCCTGGCGGTTGCTTCCGAAGTCTATCCCATCGTCAAGACCGGCGGCCTCGCCGATGTCGCCGGCGCACTGCCGCTTGCGCTGAAAGTCCACGGCGTCGAGATGCGCACCTTGATGCCGGGCTATCCTGAGGTGATGCGGCGGCTGGCGGGCGCGGATGAGATCCGGCTTTGGCCGGATTATTTCGGCGGGCCGGGACGCCTGCTTGCCGGTTCGCACGACGGGCTCGACCTGTTCGTGCTCGACGTGCCTCATCTCTATGCGCGTCCCGGGAACCCCTACGTCACCGCCGAGGGTGTCGACTGGCCGGACAATGGTGTGCGCTTCGCGGCACTGGCGCGCGTCGCGGCCGATATCGGCCGCGGTCTCGTCGCAAGCTTTGTCCCTGACGTGGTCCATGCCCATGACTGGCAGGCCGGGCTGGCGCCGGCCTATCTGCACTACGATGGCGGGGCGCGGCCCGGCACCGTAATGACGATTCACAATATGGCCTATCAGGGCAAGTTCGACCACGCGTTGGCCGGTGCGATCGGCCTGCCCTGGGACGCCTCGTTCGACATCCATGGCCTGGAATATTTCGGCGGCATCAGCTTCCTGAAAGCCGGGCTGCAACTGGCCGATCGCATCACCACGGTGTCGCCGACCTACGCACGCGAGATCCAGAGCGACGAAGGCGGCATGGGACTGGGCGGCCTGCTGCGCGAGCGCGCCGGCGTGCTCAGCGGCATCCTCAACGGCATTGACGTCGCCGTGTGGAATCCGCAGACCGATCCGCATATCGCCTATCGCTTCGGTGCGGAGGATCTCACGTTCCGGGCCGCCAACAAGGCGGTGCTGCAGCAGCAGTTCAATCTCGATTCTTCCGACGAGGCGCCGCTGCTCGGCGTCATCAGCCGGCTGTCCTGGCAGAAGGGCCTGGACCTGCTGCTCGAGGCGATCCCGACGATCCTTGAGCAGGGCATGCAGCTTGCGCTGCTCGGCAGCGGCGACCGCGATCTCCAGGATCGGTATCAGGCCGCAGCGCGCGCCAATCCCGGCCGGATCGGCGTGACGATCGGCTATGACGAGATCCTCGCCCACCTGATCCAGGCCGGGTCGGACGCGCTGCTCGTGCCCTCTCGGTTCGAGCCGTGCGGGCTGACCCAGCTCTGCGCGCTGCGCTATGGCGCGGTCCCGATCGTCTCCCGTGTCGGCGGTCTGGAGGACACCATCGTCGACATCAGCGAGACCGGCCGCGACGCCACAGGCTTCAAGTTCGCTCCGGTGACGGCCGACGCGCTCACCGGCAGCTTGCGCAGGGCCAACGCGGCCTTCCACGACAAGGCCACCTGGCGGCGGCTGCAGTTAAGCGGACTCGCGACCGACGTGTCCTGGCGCAACCGCGCCGGCGAGTATGCGGCGCTGTATCGGAGCCTGATGGCATCGCGCAACGCGTAGGGCGGATTAGCCCGCGGCTGCGTGTAGCGCAGTCCGCTGGCGTAATCCGCCAGCTTTGCGGGCGGCCCAATGGCGGATTACGCTTCGCTAATCCGCCCTACGGATTTATCCGAATACATACGACGCCATCGCGACGTTGGCGACCTCGTCGACGAAGACGCGCTTGCCGACGTCGCTGCCGGCAGCACCGGCCGCGACCATCAGCGGCAGAAGATGATCCTCGCGCGGATGCGCCAGACGCGCGCTCGGCGCGGTCTCCCAGTCGACCAGCATGGCGTTGCGGCGCGCCGCATCCGGATTGCTGATCGCCTCGTTCAGATAGGCCTCGAAATCGTAGGAGACGGGCTTCGACTCTGCGCGGCCAAAGCCGCGCATGTTGTGATAGGTGAGCCCGCTGCCGACGATCAGGATGCCCTCGTCGCGCAGCGAGGTGATCGCCTGCCCGACCTTGATGTGCTCGGCCGCATCATAGCTCGACTTCAGCGACAGCAGCACGATCGGCATGTCGGCATTTGGATACATCAACCCGAGCGGCACGAAGGTGCCGTGATCAAAGCCCTGCTTGGGATCCTCCCGGCAATCGAAACCGGCGCGCGCGAGCAGCGCCTTCACCTCTGCTGCGAGCTCGGGCCGGCCCGGCGCCGGATATGTGATGTGGTAGGTATGCTCGGGGAAACCATAGTAGTCATACACCATCGGCGGATGTGCCGAGGTCGACACCGTGAAGGCGTCGGCCTCCCAATGGCCGGTGATGACCAGCACCGCCTTCGGTCTTTCAGGAAGCAGCTGCGGCAGCCGGCCGAACTCCGCGGCAGTCTTGGCATATTGCACCCGCCGGTCCTCCATGAAAGGCCAGGGGCCGCCGCCATGCGACAGAAACAGGGTCGGAAATCGCGTCATGTTTTTCAGGCTCGCCTCAAGTACATCTTGCGCGGATGAGACCTCCGCGCGCTCCGCGGGCGAGCATAGGCAAACCGGCATGGTTAGCAAGCCGTTAACGATTTGCCGCTCACAATCCTGATGTGGCCGCAGGAATCGGCCAGAAGACATGCGAGACGTTACGATGAAGAAGTTTGCGCTGGGGGACGTCGTCAACTCTGACAAGGGCCGCCGCGGCGTCGTTCGCGCCGCCTACCTGTCCAAGGAAGGCCAGCAGTTCTATGCCGTCGAGAAGGATGGCACGATGGACTATCTCGAAGAGGACCGCCTGACGCCGGCGCCGCGCGTCGAGCTCGCGGCCTAGCTCCAACTCACTTCTCGCTTTCGCGCGCGAGCCGGTCCAGACGCTCCGCCCAGGGGTCGTCGCCGCTCGCGATGCGCTCGTTCGCGATCAGCAGCAGATGGTCGCGGTCCGCGACCGCATCCCAATGCGGCAGCTCGGCCCCGTTGGGATCGCCGTTCTTCGCGAAGTTGATCCAGTAGGATCGCATGCGGCTTGCGACCTCGCGATCGCGCCGCGAGAAGATGCCCGCGCCTGGCACGCCCTCCACGCCGAAGATGAACTGCAACTCGCGTCCATGGCCTTCGTCGGGATTGCCGCGCCGGGCTTCCGGCACGTAGGTGAAGCGATAGCGGAAGGTGGGCGCGCCGGTTGAGGCATGAAGCCGGCCGAGCATTCGCACCGGCTCGGAGAAGACCTTGTCGGTGTAGAAGCTGGCGGCAATTTCAGAGGGCGTCCTGGCATCAGGATAGAGCCTGCGCAACTCATCGAGGCTCGCGGTGGAGGATGACAACGCCTCCTTGACTTCCAGCTCGCTGTCGAAACGGGTCTCGTCATCGTTCGAACCGATGATGAGGGGAATGCGGCTCTCGTGTCCTGACCCAAATCCCGCGGCGATATCTTCGGTCACCAGGTTTCCGTCCATCGCCGGCGCAAATCTGCGCGGCGATTTCTCCAGCAGTTTTCTCTCGGCGGCCAGCAGCCGCGCCGGTTCGACGGCGCGCAAATCCGCCTGCTTCCCGAGCGCGGCGACGAATTGGCGCCCGGCAGCCTCGGCCTCCTGTGACGATGGCAGGCGCGCGCGGCCGGGCACCGATTGCAGGATCGCCTTCTGGAAGAGATCGCGGGATTGCGCGCACAGCATCAAGAGCGCGATCGACGTCGCGCCCGCGCCGTTGCCAAACAGCGTGACGTTGTTCGCATCGCCGCCAAAGGCCGCGATGTTGTCGTGCACCCAGCGCAGCGCTGCGATCTGATCCATCAAGCCGAAATTGCCGGAGCCATTCTCAGACAATGCCGGATGGGCGAGCCAGCCGAGCGCGCCGAGCCGATAATTCACGGTGACGACGATGAGGCCGGCCTGGGCGAATCTTGCACCGTCGAACAGCGGATCGTTGGCGGTACCACCGACAAAACCGCCGCCATGGATGAACACCATCACCGGCAGCGGCCCGTCGACGCCGAAGGGCCTGAATACGTTGAGCGTGAGGCAATCCTCGCGCGCGGCCGGCAGCGACGGCTGCAGACAGGGGGCGCCATAATCGTAGGCCGTGCTCATCTCCGAACTCTCGGGCAGGTCCTGCGGCGGACGCCAGCGCAGGCTGCCGACCGGCGGCGGCGCATAGGCAAGCCCCTTGAAGGAGGCCACTTCGCCTTCGACCGCGCCGAGCATCTGGCCTGCGCGCGTCAGCGCAAATGGATACTGGCCGACCGGCTGGGCGACGGCGGGACCGGCGCAGAGCAATCCAAGAGCTGCCAATCCAAGGGCTGCAATGAGCGCAAGCAGGGATCGCATCTTCAGGAGATCTCGATGCGCGGAAATGGTCCCGGCAGGTTACGTCCGCAGGGCGCGGCGAGGCAAGCGCCGTGGCGTCAGCTAACCGCCCTTGGCGACGATCTCCGCGAGCGCGCGCCGCGCGATGATGCCGAGTTCGCCGAGGGTGGAATGGCCGGATTGTGCCGCCTGGATCAGGCGCTCGGCGATGAACCTGCGACTATCGTGATTGCCGCCATGCGGCAATTGCCGGCACGTCTGCTCCAGGACGACGTCCATGTTGGCTTTGGTTCGCTCACTCAACTCTGTCATGACGCCCGGCTGCTACGCGTGGCTAGTAGCCGCAAGCATACACAGGCGGATCGTCCATGATTAGCCCGGGTAATCACGGCCATTGTACATCGCGACGCGTGCATCGAGGCAAACGTTCGCGCTGCCATGGTGCCGCAAACGGGACTACCGAAGATTGCACCGTTCTGATGACAAGCCGGGCCTGCCGGACTAGCCTGCGGGCAAACAAAAGACACGGGAGGAATAACCATGCCGGAAGCAATGGTCGCCGCACGTCCGTCCGAAGCGGCTGATGGAACTCTCCAGCAAGTCGATGTTGCCGTGGTCGGCGCCGGATTTGCCGGCCTCTATCTGCTCCATCGCCTGCGCAAGGCCGGCCTGTCGGCCGTCGGGCTCGAGGAAGCCGGCGATGTCGGCGGCACCTGGTATTGGAACCGTTATCCCGGCGCGCGCTGCGATATCCAGACCATCGACTACAGCTACACGTTCGACCCGGAACTCGACAAGGCATGGACCTGGTCGGAGAAATACGCGACCCAGCCCGAGATCCTGCGCTATCTCGGCTTCGTCGCCGATCGCTACGATCTCAGGCACGACATTCGCTTCG
The DNA here is from genome assembly GCF_019455395.1 of Bradyrhizobium sp. BR 10261. NCBI lineage: Bacteria > Pseudomonadati > Pseudomonadota > Alphaproteobacteria > Hyphomicrobiales > Nitrobacteraceae > Bradyrhizobium > Bradyrhizobium sp. BR 10261. The sequence goes on along the minus strand of NZ_JACOFQ010000019.1, from coordinate 31,308 downwards.
GGACCAAGGTCACCGCGGCCAATTGGGACGAGAAGGCCGAGCGCTGGCAACTCACCACCGATAACGGTGCGCCGGTCTCCTGCCGCCATTACATCATGGCGACGGGCTGCCTCTCCGCGCCCAAGCCGCCGGAAATCGACGGCGTCAAGGATTTCAGAGGCGAGGTCTATTTCACCGGACGCTGGCCGCATGACGGCGTCAACCTCGCGGGAAAGCGCGTCGCCGTGATCGGCACCGGCTCGTCCGGCATTCAATCGATCCCTGTTATCGCCGAGCAGGCCGCACATCTGACTGTATTCCAGCGCACGCCGAATTTCGCGCTGCCCGCCCATAACGGCCCCTCGCCGGCCGATCGCAGGGACCTGTTCCAGAGCGACCGCGCGGCCTATCGCGCGCAGGCGCGCCAGTCGATGTCCGGGGTGCCCTATCCGCAGCAGACCGTCGTCAGCTGGCAGCTCAGCGATGCCGAGCGTCGCGAGCGGTTCGAGCGTGCCTGGGCCGCCGGCGACCTCGTCCACATCCTGACGCAGCTCTGGGCCGACCAGGCGGTCGATGTCGACGGCAACAAGATCGTCCAGGACCTGATCCGCGAAAAGATCCGCGCCGCCGTGAGGGATCCCGAGACGGCGGCGGCGCTGATGCCGGACGATCATCCGTTTGGCGCCAAACGCCCCTGCCTCGAGACCAATTATTACGCGACCTACAACCGGCCCAACGTCACGCTGGTCAATCTGCGCCAGGAGCCGATCAAGGCGATCACCGCAGGCGGCATCACGACGGCCAAGCGCAATGTCGACGTGGATGTCATCGTGTTCGCGACCGGCTTCGACGCCATGACCGGCGCGATCCGCGCCGTGCATCCGATCACCGGACGTGGCGGCAAGTCGCTGACAGACGTCTGGGCGCAGGGGCCGCAGAGCTATCTGGGGCTCACGGTCGCGGGCTTCCCGAACTTCTTCATGATCACCGGGCCCGGCAGCCCGTCGGTGCTGTCGAACATGGCTGTTTCGATCGAGCAGCATGTCGACTGGGTCGTGGATCGGCTCAAAGCGCTGCACGAGGCCGGCTTCACCACGATCGAGCCGACCGAGACGGCGCAGGCCGGCTGGAACAGGCATATGGCCGACTGCTCGATGCTGACGCTGCACCGGCTCGCCAACACCTGGTACACGGGCGCCAACGTGCCCGGCAAGGTGCAGGGCCTGATGCCCTATACCGGCGGCGTCGGTCCCTATCGCAGCATCTGCGACGAAGTCGTCAGCCGCGGCATGCTCGGCTTCAGGCTGACCGGCCCCAACGTCGCAGCACAGTGCAATGACGGCGAGGTGGTGCGGCTGCAGCCGGACGTGCGGCTGGTGCTGAACCTGCTCGCCTCGCTGAACCTGCCGCCGATCGAATCGATGGGGGCGGCCGGCGCGCGCGCCTTCGTCAACGAATTCAACAAGGGTCGGCCGGCGGGACGGCCGATCGGCGACATCGTCGACGGCACGCTCCCCGGCGCCGACGGCCCGCTGCCCTATCGCGTCTACAAGCCGGCAACGCCGGGCCCGCATCAGGTCGTGGTCTATTTCCACGGCGGCGGCTGGGTGCTCGGCGATCAGCAGTCGGATGAGCCGTTCTGCCGCGACATGGTGCGGCGGACCGGCATGATGTTCGTCAGCGTCGGCTATCGCCACGCCCCGGAGCATCGCTTCCCGGCCGCGGCCGAGGACGGCTATGCCGCGACGCGCTGGATCTCGGAGCATCTGGCCGAGCTCGGCGGCATCCAGAGCCCGGTGCTGGTCGCCGGCTGGAGCGCCGGCGGCAACATCGCCGCCGTCGCCTGCCAGCTCGCGCGCGACCGCGGCGGGCCGCAGATTGCGGGTCAGCTGCTGGTGTGTCCGGTGACGGACAGCAGCTTCGACCGGCCCTCCTACAACGACAATGCAACCGGCTACTTCCTGACACGGTCGCTGATGTACTGGTTCTGGGACCTGTACTGCTCACCAGATGATCGCACCGATCCGCGCGTCTCGCCGCTGCGCGGCAAGGTTTCAGGCCTGCCGCCGGCCTTCATCGTCACCTGCGAGTTCGATCCGCTCCGTGACGAGGGCATCGCCTATGCCGAGGCGATGGCCGCCGCCGGCGTCCCGGTCGAGCAGCTCAAGGCGCACGGCCATTTCCACTCGTCCTTTGTGATGGTGGACGTGGTGATCACAGGCGTCCAGGGCCGCGTACAGATGGCGCAAGCCCTGCGGCGCCTTGCAGGGCTGCCGCCGGAGGTCAGAAGCGGCGACGAGACCAGCCACGGCCACGAAATCGCAGCCGCCGCGAGTTAGGCGAGAGCGGCCGGGAACCTTTTCCCGGCCGCCGCGTTGTCGGTGCATGGCATTGAGATGCAGCGATTTGTAATGGGCCCTGGCACGCAAGGCTCGCGTGCCAGGGTTCTTTTTGCGTGAGGCGGGGCGATGGGGGACACATCATCTTCGGCGACAAAGGTCGATTTCAGCGCGCTCGCGGTGCTGCAGAAATGGCCGTCCCTCGGAAATCAGCGCAGGCCGGACCGCGAGCCCTATCAGGTCAGCGAGGGCACGCTCGATGCCTGCATCACGGCATTCATGCAGAAGCCAGCACCATCAAGGCATCTCTATGAAATCCGCACGGCGGCACAGCCGCCGCTGGTGACCGATATTCTCTCACCCGAGCACGTCATCGAGCTGTCGCGCTTGAGAGAATTTCTCTGAACCGCAGGTGAACACCGCGGCGTGCCTGCAACGAACGTCTTATCCGCATCCCGGACTCTGCAGGAACCTTCTTCCGGATTTTCCCGTTAACGGAGATCGGAAAGCCGAGACGTGAGCAATCCAATGCTTGAAGCTGGCGTACCCTCCCCGATCGTGCCCTATGGCGCCGACCAGACCCTGTTCGTGGTGATCGATCGCCTCGACGAGACCACTGAAATTCGTGTCGAGCGAAGCGATCTCGATGCAGCGATCAACGAGCTCGTCGCGGGCTGCTTCAACGATCCCATCAAGGTGATCTCGTTCAACACGCTCGAGCACTGGATGAAAGACATCTCGACCGATGTTGCCGATGAAATCCAGGCGCGCTGCGATATCGACGGCGTGACGCTACCTGATTATCTCAGCGATTTCGTCGAGAGCCATAGCTGAGCGCGCGGCCATCGCGACAGGCTCGCAGGCAACAAAAAAGCGCCGCTTCCGCGGCGCTTTTTCGCGTCTGCATCACGCTCTCAGTGATGCCAGAAGATTGCCAGCAGCAGGATGATCGGCAGCGGCACGCCAAGCAACCAAAGCAAAGCACCTCGTCCAAAGCCCATGATTTCCTCCTCCATGGTCATGACTGACATGACGCCGGAGAGAAGAAGAAGTTCCGCAGCGAACGGAGGGGGCAAATGCGTTCAGAGCATGGATCCAAAGCGCGACAAGATCTGGTTGAATTGTCATCGCGCTTTGGCTCTTTGTTTGAGCATGATCTCCGCGCAAACGCGTTCCGCTGATGTCGCGAGGGAAAACCGCTTCACGCTTTTCCGGATCATGCGCTCACGGCGTCAGCCGCGCCGCTTGGCGGCGATGACCTCGATCTCGCGGCGGCGCTCGCCGGCGAAGGTCAGGAGCTTTTCGATCGTGGGCGTATCCGTGATCCGTTTGGCAAGCCGCTCGGCGCGCGCCGCCTGATCTTCAAGATACTGGATCGTGTTCAAGCGCCGTCTCCCCCAAAGCCCCGAATTGCAGGACGCCCATGGTGCGGGAGAGCCGCTAAAAGTCGGTTAAGCGCGGATCATGCTCTATCGCACGACATCGAGCCTGACGTTGGCAAGGCCCTTGTCGACCATGCCGAGCGCCTCGGCCGCGGAGGGCGAGACGTCGACGACGCGCCCGCGGACAAAAGGCCCGCGGTCGTTGACCCTGACGGTCACGAAGCGGCCGGAAGAGACATCGGTGACGCGCAGCTTGGTCCCGAACGGCAGCGTGGGATGGGCCGCAGTCATTTCGTTCCTGTCGAACCTCTCCCCGCTCGCGGTCTCCGTGTCCGAATAGAAGCTCGCCAGGCCCTGCGCCCCCGTCGATTTGGCACTCGCTGTCGCGCTGGACCGATGCGGCCTGTAGATCGGTCGTGGATGCAGCGCCGCGACGCGGTGCGGGTGCTCGATTGCAGCCTGCTTCGTGGTTGGAGCGAGATCGGCCCTCTGGCGGCCAACCGGTGATTGCGCGCAGGCGGCGAGCGATGCGGCCCCCATGATGGCGAGCAGCAACCGGGATGCGGTTGCCGGCGAAGCCAGGGTCGTCGTTTCGGCACGTGCAATGCAAGACATGATGCGCCCTCCGAACACACCCTGAGTTTCGGTGGGCAATGAGGGCAGAACCTTGGCTGAACAAAAGCGGCCTTGCGGCCGCCATCGTTTCGCGCCGGCTGTGATGAATCCACCACAGTCACCTGTCCTGAATCGAGACAAAATGGCGAGAAATCAGCCCGATACGACGCGCCAGATGACCGGGCGCGGCTCCGGCTGCGCCTCGCCAGTCTCGACGTCACCCCTCATGAGCCGCGCGAGCTCGCGTCGATAGAGCAGCCGCCAGCCGGTTTTCAGGCTGACAAGAAAGTCGAGCTCCCGCTGCGTCAGCATGCACATCACGAACCCGATCCGCCTGCGGGCCGCACCTGAGGTCCCAAGTTGGCGGCTGTATCCTTTCGCGGCAAACTACCAAGCGTAGTGTTACACAACGTAACGCTTGCGGCGGGTGGGCGCAAGCCGGGATCGCCGGCCTCCCTCCCGATCACGGCAACGCGAACGCGCAGCTAGAAATTCGGCCCCAGCGCGATCTTGGTGATCGTCCCGTTCCTGACACCGATGCGCCATTCCGCCGAGCCGTTGGCGAACTGGGCGAGATAGATGTCGCTGTCGAGCGCGGTCACGCCGCGGAACGAGACGGCGCGGAGCGCACCAAGCCGCGCCAGGATCGCCTGGTCGAACGGAAGCTGCGCACGCGTGATGTCGGCGACCTCGGTCGTCATATGATCGTAGTCGGGCCGCCCCTTGCCGACACCCTCGATATACTGCCGCAGCATCGCCTCGCCATTGGCGATCGGAACTGCACGACGCGCGGCGCGCCCCAGCAGCGTCCCGACATTCGCGGCCTCGACATTGTGGAAGCGCGTCTGCCGCCCCGGCACCAAGATCTCCACGCATTTCCCTGATTTGTCGGCAATGACCCACGGATTGTTCACGGTGGTCAGCGTCACCCAGGTCATGTCTGACCTGACGACGCTCTGCGCCTTGCGCTCGCCATTCGCATCGAGATTGAAGACCTGAATGTCGTCGTCGGTCTCGTTGTAGAGCATGATCCTGATCGGCGACGTGCCGGCACGGCCGCGCACGCCAGCCTCTTCCGAACACGGGACGATGCCGCCGAGCTCGTCATTGCCGTCGGGCCGGAAGATGACGTCACCGGCCTTGCCGTCGGGCTCGATCAGCAGACGGAACTCGGCGGTGCCGTTCTCGAACTTGGCGCCATAGATGTCGTAGCCACCGGGCCCGACCCCGCGGAAGAAGATCGACTCGACCGCGCCGAGTGCGGCGAAGGTCGCGCGCAATTCATCGAGGCGGCGACGGATGTTGTCGGCGAGCGGCGCGCTCATGCGATCATAGCTCGGCGTGCCGCGGCGCATATCCTCGATCCCTTTCAGGATCATCTCCTTGCTGCCGGCCGCGGGGACCTGCTCCCTGAACCTGTCAGGCACTTCCGCGAGGCGGCGGGCGAAGTCGGCCTCGACCGCCTGGGCCTGCGCCGCATCGATCCGCGAGGCCAGGCGCGCGCCGGAGGCGGCGTTCTGGACCAGCACGCGGGAGACGCTCGCCTGTTCATCACGCAGGAAGATCAGGAGATGATCGCCGCGGACGGAGAAGGCGTCGGTGCCTTCAGGCAGCGCCAGTGATCGGCCCCGCCCGGTCTCCTGCACCTGCAGACCTTCGCCGTCGCGCCTGACGGTGAGCACGCGGTTCGGCGCGATCCTGTACCAGCCCACATATTGATCAAGCGACGCCGGATCCGTCGTCGGCGCCGGCATGGCGGCGACGTGGACGGCCCGCACGTCGCGGCCGTGCATATGCAGCGTCAGCTCGGACGAGCGATGCTGCAGATCGATGGGAAACGTGATCTCGCCAAATGACGCCGCGTAGGACACGGTGCCGTCGCCCGCAACGGCCAAGGGCTGCCTGCGCTGGCCAGTGAGCTGCCCAGAGAGCTTATCGCCCTCGCGGAAGACCGCGAACACCGAAGCCGGGCCCATGGCGTAGAAATTCACCGACGGATGGTAATGCTCGGCCGGCACGAGACCGAGATCAGCACCTGATGGCACCGGATCCGGCGTGCGGTAGGCGATCATGCCGGCCGACACGATCACGACGGGCACGATCGACGCCGCGATCCACAGCCGCTTGCGCCAGCCGACCGCCGCGGGCATGGCAGCGGCAGCGATGATGCGCTCGACCCGCGCGCGCACGGTCGAGACCTGCGCCATCGCAAGCTCCATTGGCCGCGGCTTCACGGACGTCGCGACGTCGAGCAGGATCTCCGCATAGGACAGCCGGTCGTCGATCATCTCGATGGCGCGGGCGTCGCTGATGATCTCAGCAAGCTCGGCCAGACGCGCCAGCTGCCACCACGAGAACGGGCTGAACCAGAACATCATGCGATTGAGCGAGGCCAGCAAAAGAACATAGAAATCGCCATTGGCAACATGCGCGCCCTCATGCGCGAGCACCGCGAGGCGCTTCTTGGCGTCCCAGCCGAAAAACTGCGGCGGCACCAGGATGGTCGAGCCGAAGGTGACGGGGCCGCCAACGTCGCGGCTGACGCGCACGTCCGCGCCGATCATGCCCTTCACCGGCTTTGCGGCGCGCACCAGACGCCAGGTCAGGCACAGGCCGATGGCGAGCCGCATCAGCAACAGTGCGGCGACGCAGGCATAAACGATGGTGGCAACCACCCACCAGTCGATCGAGATGCCGTGCTTCGCCATCGGAGCGATGGCAGTGCCAGGCGCGATCGGCAGGGACGGCGGCGGCCGGTCCAGCATCGCGATATCGGCCGGCCAGGCTTCATCCGTCACCGGCGTGGACAAAGGCAGCCGGTCCAGGGTGAGCGTCGGCCAATGCATCACGAATGGCATCGCCAGCGATGCCAGCAGCACAACCACCCACACCGTCATGTGCACGTGCGGATTGCGCACGCGAAACACAGTGAGACCGATCCAGACGACGCCTCCCAGCGCAAAGGAGCGTAACGCCGCCTCAGCCAGAGCTGCGATCATTCCTTTTTACTCCCCTCGCCTTCTTCGCTTTGGCCACCTGGTCCGCCAGCGCGCGCAATTGCTGCTGGTCGAGCATCGCATTGTCCACCATGCCGACGAGGACTTCCTCCATCGAGCCGTTGCAGAACCAGTCGACGATGCGCTGCACCGCCTTGGCCGCGACCCGGGCACGCGCCTCGGTGGCATGGTAGACGTAAGTGCGTCCCTCAACCGTGTGGCGAGCATAGCCTTTTTCTTCGAGGCGGCGCAGCACCGTCCGCACCGTGGATTCCTTCAGACGCCGCGACAGGCGCTCGCGCACGATTTCGGCCGTGACCGGCCCATGGGCCCATACTATCTGCATGACCTCGTGCTCGAGATCGCCCAGGTCGGGCAAACGATCGTCCATGGTGGTTGACCTATTGAGATTCTTGTAACGCTACGGAGCGTCGCACATAAGGCCACGACAGACAATCGCAATTCCGGGCGTGGCGGGCAGCTTGCTTTTCGGCCATCCGTCGAGACGCCCTCCTGCGGCGGGCCCTCAGGATGAGGTGGTGCTTGCGGCGAGATATGTGACCCTCATGGTAAGGAGGCCGCCAAAGCGAGCGTCTCGAACCATGCAGACCGAGCTTTCCCGGCAGTCTCCAGCCGTCCCAGGCCTCAGTATTTCGGCTCGTACATCTGGGACTGGACCAGGCCCTTGACGTCGTTGGGCGCGAGCCCGTCCGCAAGCCCCCGCTGATAGGCGACATCAGCCACGGCCGCCGCGATGCGCGCCGACACCTCCCGTATGCGCGGCAGCGCCGGATACAGGCTGCCCTGATCGAGATCCTCCCTGCCGACGCAATTGGCAAGCGTATGAGCGGCCGCCATGAACATCTCGTCGGTCACGAGCCGCGAGCGGCTGGCGATGACGCCGAGGCCGACGCCGGGGAAGATGTAGGAGTTGTTGCCCTGGCGCGGCACGAAGGTGTGGCCATTGAGCGTGACCGGGTCATAGGGACTGCCGCAGGCGAACAGCGCGCGGCCCTCGGTGTAGCGATAGGCATCCTCCGCCGAGCACTCGGCCTTCGAGGTCGGATTGGACAGCGCGAACACGATCGGCTGCTCGTTGAGCTCGGCCATCGTCTTGAGCACCTCGGGCGTGAAGGCCCCGCCGACCGCGGCGACGCCGATGATGGCCGTCGGCTTCAGCGTCTTGATCGCGGTGAGGAAGTCGGCGATCGGCGCCTGGTCGGTGTGGGCATAGCGCAGCTTGTGGCCGGAGAGGCCGTCGCGGCCGCTGACGACGAGGCCCCGGGAATCCACCAGCCAGTTGCGCCGGAGCGCCTCGGCTTCCGTTGCGCCCTCCGCCATCATGGCGGAGACGACGAGATCGGCGATGCCGGTCGCTGCCTCGCCCGCACCCAGGAACAGGATGCGCTGATCCCGGAGCTTGCCGCCGTTCACTTTCAATGCCGAGAACAGGCCGGCGAGCGCCACCGCTGCGGTACCCTGGATGTCGTCGTTGAAAACGCAGGCCTCGTCCCGGTACTTGTGCAACAGCTTGAACGCCGAATGATTGGCGAAATCTTCGAACTGGATCAGCACGCCGGGGAAGGTCTTTCGCGCGGCGGTCATGAACTCGTCGACGAAGCTGTCATAGGCTTCGCCCGTGAGGCGGCGCTCGCGCAGGCCGAGATAGTAGGGATCGCTCAGCAATTCCTCGTTGTTGGTGCCGACGTCGAGCACGATGGGCAGGCACGCTTCCGGATGCACGCCGGCGCAGGCCGAGTAGAGCGACAGCTTGCCGACGGGAATCCCCATGCCATTGGCACCGAGATCGCCCAATCCCAAGATGCGCTCGCCATCGGTGACGACGATCAACTTGGCCTGATAAGGCCAGTTCTTCAGAACCTCGCCAATCTGACCGCGCTCGCGCGAGGAGATGAACATGCCGCGCGGGCGCTGAAAGATCAGGCCAAACTTCTGGCAGGCGAGCCCGACCGTCGGGGTGTAAATGATCGGCTGGATCTCATCGATGTTGTCGACGACAACACGAAAGAACAGCGCTTCATTGCGGTCATGCAGCGCATTCAGGGCGACGTATTTTTCGAGGTCGGTCGGCAGCGAGCGTAGATTGATCAGCACGCGCTCGACCTGCTCCTCGATCGTCAGGACGCAAGCTGGCAGCAAGCCGCGCAGCCCGAGTGCATCGCGCTCGGCTTCCGTGAAGGCCGTGCCCTTGTTGAGCAGGGGATCGCGCAGCAGCGTCATGCCGTGCGTGGTGTCGGATGATATCGAATGGGCGCTGACCCGAGCAGGTCTATTCACGAATTCCCCCAGGGAGTTTCTTATTGAAGGGCAGGCATTGTCCGCCACCGTCCCTCTGAGATCAAGGACGTTGCCCCCTGGGCCGGGATTGTGATCTCGCACCGCAGCGAGACTTTCGCGGGCGATCCGCTGGTTATTCTCTCCCCGCGTCATTCCGGGACGCGACGAAGTCGCGGGCCCGGAATCCATCGGGCCGCAGAACTGTCGTGCGATGGATTCTCAGGTGCGCAATTGCGCACCGTAGTCCGCGCTGACGCGCGCCCCGGAATGACCGGAAATCCTCAGGAGGCAAGCCGGAAAATCCGCAGCGCGGTTATCCGGCCGCCCGTCTCGGCGTCAGGTTGGCGGCAAGATCGGCCGGCGGCGCGACATGCATCAAAATGGTCTGGGTCGCGGATGCGACCTCGATGCCGTTCTGCTGGAAGCGCTGCTTCATGCGACGGTTGAATTCGCGCTGGACCGGCCAGCGGCCGGCCTCGGTGCAGCGGATCTGACCGACGATCGACACCATTGCACCATCGACCTTGTCGATGCCCCAAAGCTCGAGGTCGCCACGGATCAGCGGGCGGAATTCGCTCTCGCGGCGCATCTCGTCGACAATGTCCTTGAGGATCTGACCGGCGCGATCGGTGTCCTCCTTGTAGGCGACATTGACGCTGACGGAGGCATTGCCGGCGCCGCGGCTGGCATTGGTGATGGTCGTCACCGCGCTGAATGGCACGATGTGCACGGCGCCGTCACCCGCACGCAGGCGAATGGTGCGGATCGAGACGTTCTCGACCACGCCTGTGAGCCCCGACACGCTGACCGTGTCGCCGACTTGCACCGTGTTCTCCAGCAGCAGGAACAGGCCGGTGATGAGATCCTGCACCAGTTTCTGCGAGCCGAAGCCGATGGCGATGCCGACGATGCCGGCGCCCGCGAGCAGCGGCGCGACATTGACGCCGATTTCGCTGAGCGCGGTGAGGCCGACGACGGTGGCGATGAGGCACAACAGCGCCGTGCGCAGCATCGGCTGGAAGGTGCGCAGCCGCGCGGCGCGGGCATAATGTCCGTCGCGCGACAGCGTGTTGATCTGGCGATCCAGCAGCGCATTGCTGGCCTCCCAGATCGCCGCGGCGATGGCGACGGCGACGCCGATCGTCGCTACCGCCGACAACAGCCGGCCGCCGATCTGGCCGCCATAGAACCAGACGACGGCGTCGACGCCCCAGACCTCGAGCACGGCGACGAAGCCGATGAAGGCAATGACGCCGGAGACGATCCTGCGCAGCAGCGGCAGATAGCGATTGGCGCGGATTTCCAGGCCAGGAAAGCGATGGAGAATTTCCGGCTGGATGCGGAAGCCGCGGTCGATCAGGCTCAGCGTCACCATGATGGCGACCCGCGTCATCAGCGCCACCACGACGGTCCCGACGAAATATTGCAGCAGCAGCGAATAGCCATTGCGGATGTTCAGCGCCCAGACCCCCCACAACGCGAGGTCGAGCGCGATCGCAAGATAATGCCAGCCGCCGGCGATGCGATGGCGCAGACGCGCCGCAATGCCTTGCCGTTCGGCGGGCGCGCGAATGACGTCCGCCACCTGGCGGCGGCATTGCAGGATGATGACGACAACGAAGAGATGGACGACCAGCATCACCATGCGCAGCAGCGCGGCATAGCCGGTGCGGGGCAAGCCGAGCAGGAGGGCGACATTGGCAAGGGCGATGCCAGACACGCCAACGCCGACGATGCGGCGGGCCCAGATCTCGACATAGGCCGCCGTCTCGGCTCGGACCGGAAACAGGCCGAACGGTCCCGCCAGGGCACGAACGATGCAGATGAGCCCGCGCGAAAACGCATAGGCATTGACGACCGCGAGGATCACGAGGCGGACCGTTGCGGGTTCGCCGATCTCCGTTCCGAGCAGCGCGGTCGAAAGACCGACGAAAACGAACACCGGCAGCAACTCGAGCACGAGCCGTCCGAGCACCAAGGGCAGCCGCAGCAGCAATTGCCAGACGCGTGCGAGGCTGTGCCGGTGCCTGTGCAATTCGGCCGCAGGAGTGACGTCGGCGACCGATGACGGCGGATCGGCAATGGGAAGCGCCTGGGCCGACAGGCGCGCGGTCTGCGGCACTCGTCGTTCGAGGAAGGCAACGGGACGCCGGATCAGGCGGACAATCACCCATTCCGCCGCGAGCGCGCAGCCGAACACCAGTGCCAGCTTCCAGGCGATCTCGATCAGCAAATGATAGGCATCAGGGTCATTCGCGGTCCGCACGATCCAGTAATAGAATGCCGGGAAATTCGTGAGCGTCCGCGCCATGTCGGCAACGTCGCGCGAAATCTCGCCGATCTCCTCGGACACGGTCAGCAGAAGCTGTGCGCCGAGTCCATCGGACGAGAGCGGGATTGGCGACTTCTGCTCCGGCGCCGGCGGCCGCTGTTCGCCCGACGCATCGGCGATCGCGCGCAGTGTGTCGATCATCAGCGCGCGCTTCTTGTCGTCCTGAAGCGTCTCCAGCGCCCGCTTGGCCTCGTCGGGCGACAGTGAGGCCGCCCTCTTGGCGGCGGGCGCTGGCGGCTCTGCATGGACTGGGGAGAAAGATGAGAGCGCGAGAAGGAAGGCTGCGACAAGCGCCGAGGCGAACTTATGCGACACGCGGATTCCCTAAAAAAAATGAAATGCGCTGGCAGCGGTCGAATCGTCGCCGCACCAAACGCATGCGTCATGTCGGAAGCCGCTATTCGCCCCGATCGTATGTCGGAAGTTTGCCGGTGAGGCGACGATCTCTAGGCATTTCATTTCATGCAGCGAACGCGTCGAAAACGCACAGCGCCGGGCAGGTAGGGGCTCTGCCTTACTGTCTGCAGCCCACTAAACCTTGACCCGGCGTGCCGTTCGCGGTTTCTGCCGCTATGCGATAGTCCGAACGAGCTCCATCGCACTTAACGCGGCTGGATTTGCGGAGGTGGAGTCATAGACCTCCCCTTGCTCATGAGGTGGACGTTACGCGTCGCGCTGATCGCGACCACAGCCATGCTCCTCCCATGACATAAAACTGTCAAGCGGGATCAATGTCCCCAAGGATCACATTTGCACAGCTGTTCCGGGACAGACTGACCGCGTAGGAGACGCGCAGGAGCGCGGAATAAATCCCTCTCCGCAGCGTTTGTGTGAGAGACGATCTCCGCCTCCCTCGCCATCCCCTTTCTCAGAAAGCCAGAGATGAAAGCGTTATCTTGCATCGCCGTTGTCGCGGCCCTCGTCACCGGTTCAACTCTCGCGCAGACGCCGCCGCAGACCTCGACAAAGAAAGTCGAGGGCACCGACAATGTCTACGTCTTCCGCTATGGCGGCCATCAGTCGATGTTCGTGGTGACTCCGAAAGGCGTGATCGCGACCGACCCGATCTCCTATTTGCGGCCGGCAAAACCCTATATCGACGCGATCAAGGCGGTCACCGACCAGCCGATCAAATACGTCATCTACAGCCACCACCATTACGATCACATCGCCGGCGGCCAGCCGTTCAAGGATCTCGGCGCCACCTTTATCGCGCATCGCCGCACCAAGGAGCGGCTGCTCGAGCTCAAGAAGCAGAATTCGCTTTTGGCCGATGTCGTGATGCCGGACCAGTTGGTCGACAACCAGAAGATCATCACGCTCGGCGGCACCACGCTGGAGCTCGACTATGTCGGCCGCAACCATTCCGACAATTCGCTGGTGATGCGGCTGCCCAAGGAGAAAATTATCTTCGTGGTCGACTTCGCGCCGATCGAATCCGTCCAGTTCCGCAACATCCCCGACAACGCCTCGCCGCTGGAATATATCGCCTCGCTGAAGAAGCTGGCCTCGCTCGATTGGGAGCGGATGATCCCCGGCCATCCCAGCGCCGGCGGCCGGCTCGGGACCAAGAAGGACGTCGAGGACGACATTGCCTACATGGAGGATCTATCGGCGGAGGTGAAGAAGGCGGCCGATGCCGGCAAATGCTTCGACACCGCGATGAAGGAAGTGAAGCTGCCGAAATACGAGAAATGGGCGAATTACGAGGCGGGCCTGCCCGCCAATATCGAGCGCTTCTGCTACTGGTGGGGACGCGGGTACTAATGGCCTTGCACTGACGCGACGAGCTTCGCTCGCGCTGAAATCGTAGGGTGGGCAAAGGCGCACTTGCGCCGTGCCCACCATCCCTCTCGGAACGTGGGCACGCTTACGCTTTGCCCACCCTACGAGAGCTGTCGCGATGATGACATCATGCCCCTGTTTTGCCCGACGGATCAAGCAATTTTCTAAAAATCAGAATATCAAGCGCATTCGCCGGCAAGCTATTGATTCCATGACCCAGGGCTACTGTGCATGGGGTTGTTTTCGAACTTTTCTCGATGGCTCTCAGCGGCCTAGAGAAACATGTCCGTCACGTCGACCGTCGAGGACTTTCCGATCCGGTCAAAGTTTTGCGTCAGCCAGCTTCGCGCGGCCTCGCGGCCCTCATCGCGCAGACGACACAAGAGGCTCCATTCGGGATGGAACTGGGTTGCCGTTCCGAGTTGCGACATCAGCTGGTCGTTTCCGATCCAGTGCATGAACATGCGGCTATGCGTATTGCGATCGAGCTCGCCGTTGTCGATGAGCCGGGTCGCGAACGCAATCGCGCGCATCTCGCGCATCAGTGACGAATTGAAGCTGATCTCGTTGATGCGATGGAGGACGTCGGCGGCGCTTGCCGGAAGCTCGTCACGCCGGATCGCGGTCACCTGCACGATGATGACGTCGTGACTGCCCTTGCGATAGATCAGCGGAAATATCGCGGGATTCCCCAGATAGCCGCCATCCCAATAATGCTCGCCGTCGATCTCGACCGCCTGGAAATAGGGCGGCAGGCAGGCCGACGCGAGCACGGTCTCTGCGCTGAGCAGCGGCGTCTGGAACACCTTGATCTTGCCGGTTCGGACATTGGTGGCGTTGAGAAAGAGCCGCGGTGCGTCCGGCGACGAATTGAGCCGGTCGAAATCGATCACGCGTTGCAGCAAGGACCGGAGCGGATTGAAGTGGAACGGGTTGAGCAGGTTCGGTGGCACCGTGTGCGTCAGCGTATGGATGAAGGCGTGGAAGGGGTGATATTCCGGCGGCAGCTTGAGGGCCTGGATCACCTGGTTGACGGGTGAGAACAGGTCATAGAGCTGGTCCATCCGCGAGACCTCGTACCAGAACGCATGCAGGTTCTGCCGCGCCGCCTCGGCTCCGCCGATGGCCATGCCCGAGGCGAGCGCCACCGCGTTCATCGCGCCCGCGCTTGTGGCGCTGATCGCCTCGATCGCGAGCCTGCCGTCCTCGAGCACCTGGTCGAGCACGCCCCAGACGAAGGCGCCGTGCGCGCCGCCGCCCTGCAGCGCGAAGTTGACGTTCTTCTGGTTCCTGGTCTCGGGAGCGGTCACTTCTTGCGCTTCCTTCCTCCCTTCCCCTCGCTCTCCAGCGCTTTCCGGACCTCGGCAAACTCACGCAGCGAAGCCTTGTCGGCACGGGGGAAGCGCAGGTCCAGCTTTTCGAGCTCCGCCACGATCACGGAGCCTATCACAACGCGGGCAAACCATTTGTGGTCGGCGGGCACGACATACCAGGGCGCGTGCGGCGTTGCGGTGTGGCGCACGATGTCCTGATAGACCGCCTGGTAGCGCGGCCACAGCGCGCGCTCCTTGATGTCGTCCATCGAGAATTTCCACTGCTTGCCCGGCTCTTCCAACCGGTCGAGAAAGCGCTTGCGCTGCTCCTCCTTGGAAACGTTGAGGAAGAATTTCAGCACCACGATGCCGTTGCGCATCAGGTAGCGCTCCCAGGCGGCGATGTCCTCGAACCGCTCCCTCCAGATGTTCTTGGTGACGAGCCGCTGCGGCAGCTTTTCCTTGGCGAGGAGCTCCGGGTGCACGCGCGTCACCAGGCATTCCTCGTAATGAGAGCGGTTGAAGATGCCGATATGGCCACGCTCCGGCAACGCGACCACGTGACGCCAGAGGAAGTCATGGTCCAGCTCCTTGCTGCTCGGCGCCTTGAAGGCGGAGACCTCGCAGCCCTGCGGATTGATGCCCTCGAAGATCGCCTTGATCGCACTGTCCTTGCCGCCGGCATCCATGGCCTGGAACACGATCAGCACCGACCAGCGGTCCTGGGCGTAGAGCTTCTCCTGGAATTCGACGAGACGCTTCTTGTTGGCATCGAGAATCTCCTGCGCCTTATCCTTGTCCAGATTGCCCTTCTCGTTGGTCTTGTAGTCTTTCAGGTGAAACTTGCCGGACCCGTCATGGCGGAATGGCGTGATGTAGCGGTCAAGTTCCTGGGCGAGCGATTTGGACGGCTTTTTGCTCATGAGCGCGGGGCACCTTGCGTTGCGGCTTCAATCGATCGAGCAGGCTACCAAGGATGCCCTTGGGAAGAAATATGATGAAAAGCACCAGCAGCACGCCGTAGACGAGATTGTCCCAGCCGACCGCCTTGGTGCCGAAGCCGATCCGCAAGGTTTCCGCGAGCAGGATGGTGATGACAGCACCGACGGTGGGGCCAAGCGACACGAACAGGCCGCCAACAATGGCCGCGAACACCATCTGCAACGACACCGCGATGCCGCTGACGGTGTCGGGCGTGATGAACATCTGGTACTGGCAATAGATCGCGCCGGCGAGCGCGGTCATCAAGGCGCTGATCAGCGTGATCTTCAGTTTCTCCGCGGTGACATTGACGCCAGCGGCGGCCGCGGCGTCCTCGTCCTCCGAGATCGCCTCCAGCGCATAGCGGCTCATGCTGCGATCGATCAGATGCCAGACGACGATGCCGACAAGCCAGACCGCAAGCGCGATCAGATACCAGCTGGTCTTGTCGTCGAATTGCAGCGCCAGCAGCTTGTTGCCGGACGCCCGGTTCGGCGTGTAACCGAGCGAGCCGCCGGTGTAATCGCGCGTCGCCGTGATGACCTGAAGCACGATGCCTGACAGCGCCAGCGTCACCAGCACGAAATAGTGCCCGGTGATGCGGAAGCGAAAGCAGGGATAGCCGACGATCAGCGCCAGCGCGCCGGCCGCGACCATGCTGACCGGAATGCCGATCCACGGCGACAGGCCGAGGTGATTCCACAGCAGCGCGGTGACATAGGCGCCGATGCCCATGAAGCCGCCGTGCCCGAGCGAGACCAGGCCGAATCGCCCCATCATCGACCATGATGTGTAGGCGAACGACCAGATCAGGATCAGCACCAGGATGTGCAGATGATAGGGATCGCGATAGACGAAGGGCAGCGCGACCAGCGCCGCCAATCCGATCCCCCATGCCGCAAGCCATCCCTGCCCTATCATCGCCGCCTCGCGAGCAGGCCCGCGGGCCGGATGAACATCATGACAATGAAGAAGGCAAAGGCGAGCACGTAGCCCCATTCGAGATCGGAGAACAGGCCGCCGAGCGAGATGATCTCGGCGAACACGAAGGCCGCGATGAAGCCGCCGATGAAATTGCCGAGACCGCCGAGCACGCAGATCAGGAAGGTGATCGGCCCGAAGGAGAGACCGACGAAGGGGTGCACGTCATATTGCAGCACGAGCAGGCAGGCGGCTAGCCCGGCCAGCCCGCCGCCGATGGCGGACGTGATCAGATAGATGCGTTTGGTATCGACGCCCATCAGCGCCATGATCTGTCGATCCTGCGAGATGGCGCGGATCGCGGTGCCGGTGAAGGTGCGGGTCATGAACAGATAGACCGCGACCATGCCGACCAGCGCCGCCAGGAACGAGAGGAGGCGCGCGTAACTGAAATTCATGTCGCCGAAGGCGAGCACCGGCAGGCGGATGCCGAGGTTGCGGAAGTCGATGCCGAAAGCGACTGTGGCAAAGCTCTGCAGCACGAACAGCACGCCACCGGTCGCAAGCAGCTGGTTGATCGGCGGCGCTGTGAGCAGCGGCGCGATCACGAGATAATGCAAGAGTGCACCGAGGATCGCGACAAGCAGGATGGTCAGGGGCGCCGCGATGAAATAGCTGAAGCCGTAATACTGGACCATGAAATACATGGCGTACATGCCGATCATCACCAGTTCGGCGTAGCAGATCCAGGTGACGTCGATGACGCCGAAGATCAGGTTGAGCCCGAGCGCAAGCAGCGCCAGCACGCCGCCAAGCAGGATGCCGTTGATCACCGCTTCCAGCAAGTAGATGTCGAAAATGTCCAGGACCGCCTGCATATGCGCCTCATACCCCCAGATACGCTTCCTTGACCGTGTCGCTCGCCAGCATCTCGGCTGAAGTGCCCGAGCTGCGAATCGTGCCAGCCTCGATCAGATAAGCGCGATCGACCACCCGCAGCACCTGCTGCACGTTCTGCTCGACGATCAGCACCGTCAGCCCGCTGGCCCGGATCCGCTTCACCAGCTCGAACACCTGCTGGACCACGACCGGCGCCAGCCCGGCGGACGGCTCGTCGAGGAGCAGAAGTTTTGGGTTGGACATCAGCGCACGGCCGATCGCGCACATCTGCTGCTCACCGCCCGACATGGTACCGGCCATCTGATGGCGGCGCTCCTTCAGCCGGGGAAACAGGTCGAACACGACCTCCAGCCGCTCGGCATAACGACCGCGCGCCTCCTTCATGAAGGCACCCATCTTGAGATTATCGTCGACCGAGAGCTGCGGAAACAGCCGCCGGTTCTCCGGCACATGCGCAATGCCAAGGCTGACGATCTGGTGCGCCGGCGTAGCAAGCACGTCGACGCCCTCCATCGCGATCGATCCGCGCGAAGGTCGGATCAGGCCGGAGATGACACGCATCAAGGTGGTCTTGCCGGCGCCATTGGGACCTATCACGCCGACGGCCTCACCAGCCTTGACGTCGAGATCGACGTCGAACAGCGCCTGGAAGGTGCCATAGCCTGCGCTGACGCCACGAAGCTCCAGCATCATTGGCCTCCCGCGCGACGGCGGGCTTCGGCGGCCGCGGCCTGGGTGGTCTCGGCATCAGTGCCGAGATAGACCTCGATGACGCGGGGGTCGCCGGCAACCGCGCTCGGCAGCCCTTCCGAGATTTTTTCGCCGTGATCGAGCACCATGACGCGGTCGACGACGCGCATCAACACGCCCATGATGTGCTCGACCCAGATGATGGTGATGCCGAGCTCGTCGCGGATGTTGCGCAGCATGTCCGCCGCCTGGTCCATCTCGGTCTCGTCGAGACCGCCGAGGCTCTCGTCAGCAAGCAGAAGCTTTGGCGCGGTGGCGAGTGCTTTCGCAAGTTCGAGCTTCTTCAAACCGGCCGCGCCGAGGCCGTCGACGCTGGCCTGACGATCGGTCGGCAATCCTACCATCCCAAGCGAGCGCTCGGCCGCCTCCTCGGCCTTGACGCGACTATGGCAACCCTGGCCATAGAAGCCGGCAAGGGCAACGTTCTCGAAAATGGAGAGGCGACGGAACGGCCGCGGGATCTGGAAGGTGCGACCGATGCCGCGGTTGATGATCCGGTGCGGCGCAAGGCCTGCGATCTCCGAACCATCGAACAGGATCGATCCGGCGCTCGGCGAAAGCGTGCCTGAGAGCATGTTGAAGATCGTGCTCTTGCCCGAGCCGTTGGGGCCGATCAGCCCGACAATCTCGCCCTGCCCGACCCTGAACGACACGTTGTTGACGGCGGTGAAGCCGCCGAACCGCTTCACCAATCCGTTCACTTCCAGCACAGCCCTGCTCCGCCGCTACTGGTTGCTGTAGGTGGTGCCCTTCGGCAGCGGCAACACGGCTTCGCGCTGCGCCTGACTCTTGGGCCACACCACCCAGGACTTGTCGTCGATATACTGGATCACGACAGGGAACGAGCGCTCGTTCTGCCCTGCCATTGGCGTGCCCTCACCGAAGAACTTGACGCCGAAGCCGAGCATGGTGCCGCCCTCGGGGATATCGGTATCCAGCGCAGCCTTGCGCAACGCCTCCGGATCAACCCCGCCATACTTCTCGATCGCGCGCGGCAGCACGTCATCCATGAAGACGTAGGTGTTGGACGCGCCGATGCCGACATGAGCCGAGCGGATAGCGACGCCGGGCTTGATCTTGTCGAACTCCTCGCCGACCATCTTGATGACGGGGGCAAGCTTCGGATCCATGGTCTTCTGGTTGGCGAGCCAGATCGAGATCGGATCGGCGTTGAAGACGTAGCTCGCGTCAGCGCCCATCCCTTCCTTGAGCTTTTCGTAGACGCCGTAGCCCGCGCCGTGGCCGACGAGCGCTGCGAACTTCAGCCCCTGCTCGCGTGCTTGCCGCAACAGCAGCGTGATATCAGGGTTGTAGCCGGTGTGGAAAATGACATCAGGCTTGGCACGCTTGAGCTTGGTCACCAGCGCGGAGAGATCTGGCGCGGTGGCCGAATAGCCCTCCTTCAGCACGATGTTGAAGCCGGCCTTCCTGGCGCCCGCCTCGTTACCCTTGGCGACGTCGACGCCATAGGAGCCATCCTCGTGGATGATGGCGACGCGGAGGTCCTTCGGCTCCTTGCCCAACTTCGCCTGAGCGTTCTGCGCAATGAAATCCATCGTCATCGCGCCGAACTGATCGCCGCTGGCCTGCGGACGGAAGACGTATTTGTAGTTCTTGTCGGCGAACACGGCAGACGAGATGCAGGTCGTCATCCACATGAACTTCTTGAGCTGCTCGACGCGGGCAGCCACCGGCACGCATTGCGCCGACGAGAAGAAGCCGAGCACCAGGTCGACCTTCTCCTGCTCGAGCAGGCGAACGGATTCGTTGATGGCGATGTCGGGCTTGCTCTGCGCATCGGCGTAAACAGCCTCGACCTTGTAGCCCGCGACGCCGGTCTTGCTGAAATGGTCGAGGATGATCTTGGTGCCGAGATATTCGAGTTCCGAGCCGCCGCCCGCAAGCGGGCCGGTCAGGTCGAAAATCACGCCAATCTTGATCTTCTTGTCTTGAGCCTGGGCCGAAGCCGCCAGGCCCATCGCTGCAATCGCGATCAACAGCCCACGTACCAAGCGGGCAGCCATGCGCAGGCGCATCTAAACCTCCCTGGACGATTGTGCGTCGTGTTCTTGTTGCTTTTGCTTCTTGCCCATCACATGGGCTGCGCGCGGCGATGTCAAGCCTCGCGCTCAGCGCGAGGCGAACTGCTGCTCGACGAAGGCCGTGACAAATCGCGGCATGGCCGGCGTGAGATCGCCCATTCCGCGCACGAGATGAATAGCCGACAGCTCGGGCTCGGTCTCGCGTGCAAGATTGGCCTCGATCCGGGCGCGGGCCACGTCGCCCGGCACATCAAGGTTGAGGACCTGTATCATTGCAATCGACGGGCCGGTGACGATGCAGTGCCAATCCGGCTCGGCCCGGTAGTCAACAGCGGTCAGCCCGGTCTCTTCCCCGAGTTCTCGGACGACACTGCCGGGAATGTCGAGGACTCCCTCACTGACGTCATCGAGGTCGGGCGTACCAGAGGGGAAATAGATGCGGCCGGCATTCGCAGTGTGGGTCGCCATCTCGCCCATGATGAAGGCGCCGTCTGAGGCGCGCAGCGCGCCCATGCCAAAGCCGTTGAACACGGCCTTGTCGGGAAAGCCCCAGTCGCGCCAGGCGAGGAAACTGGCGAAATCGGTCTCGAAATAGGTCGCGGCAAGACGACCATCACTGAACACGGCATCGCGCCCGAGCAGGACGCGCCCGTTCCAGAGCTTCGGCCGCTCGCGCTGCTTCTCGGCGAAATGCGCCGCGATCTCGGCGCGCCGTTCCTCCGCGAACGGCCAGACGATCGGCCGCACCGCAAGGTCGAGCGTCGTGACGCGATGAATGACCAGGGACGTCATGACGCCTTGTTACTACGCCTTCGCGTCAGTTATTTGGCGCTCCCCGTGGTCTTCTTGGCCTGGTCGACGAACTTGTTGGTAAATGTTTTGCTGACGTCGATCTTGGCGTTCGCGACCTCGGGCGAGCCGACGCTGAACACCGCGAGCACGGCATCCGCGCCCTTCGGGTCCATCTTGCCGGTCTCGGAGAACATCGGGATCGTGTTCTTCAGCGCAGCGAGATAGAGGTCCTTGTTCTTGCCGACCATCTCCTCCGGCATCTTCGCCATGATTTCCTCGGGAGAGTGCGAATGGATCCAGGCGAGCGTCGACAGCATCGCATTGGTGAGCGCCTGCACCTCCTTCTCATGGCCAGCGACCCAGGCCGCCGTCGAGTATAGCGCGCCACCCGGATATTCACCGCCGAAGGTCTCGAGCGTGTCCTTTTGCGTCCGGGTGTCGCTGAGGATACGCAAGTCCGGATGGCTGCCCTTGAGCACCGTGACGGAGGGATCGAGCATCACCGCGGCGTCGATTTGCCCCTGCTCCATCGCAGCCACCGCGGTGGCGCCGAGGCCGACGCCGATCACGGCGGTACCGGCGGGGTCGAGACCATTCTTCTTCAGGAGATATTTCAGGAAGAAATCGGTGGAGGAGCCGGGTGCGCTGACGCCGACCTTCTTGCCGGCAAGATCCTTGATCGACTTGATGTCGGCCGTGTGCGAGGGCGCAACCACCAGCACGAGGCCGGGATAGCGGTCATAGACCACGAACGCCTGCAACTCCTGCTTCTTGGCGGCCAGGTTGACGCAATGGTCGAAATAGCCGGATACGACGTCGGCGCTGCCGCCGAGCACGGCCTTGAGCGCGTCCGAGCCGCCCTTGAGGTCGACCAGATCGACATTGAGGCCGGCCTTCTCGTACTCGCCAAGCTGCTTGGCCAGCACCGTCGGCAGATAGCACAGGCACGCGCCGCCGCCGACCGCAACCGTAACTTTGCTTTGCGCTGCGGCAAGCGAGGTGGTGAGCGTCAGCGCAAGCAAGGCGCCGGCGAGCCTGGCAATCGTGTTCTTCATTGGTTTCCTCCGTTCGGCTGGCGGCACCATAGAGCAGCGGGGTGGGCTTGAGAAGGCGACTAACGGATACGCCTACCCGCGGCCGTCTACGGTCGGACGCCAGACCAGCAGGCGCCGCTCCACCAGCGTCACCCCGAAATCGATCAGGATGACGAAGGCGGACAGCACGAACATGCCGGCGAACACGCCGGCGACATCGAACACGCCCTCGGCCTGCTGAATGAGATAACCGAGGCCGGCCGCCGACCCCAGATATTCGCCGACGACGGCGCCGACCACGGCGAAACCCACCGACGTGTGCAGCGAGGAGAACATCCACGACAGCGCCGACGGCCAATAGACGTGCCGCATCAACTGCCCCTCGCTCATGCCGAGCATGCGGCCGTTGTCGAGCACGGTGCGGCTGACTTCCTTGACGCCCTGATAGACGTTGAAGAACACGATGAAGAACACCAGCGTCACGCCGAGCGCAACCTTGGACCAGATGCCGAGGCCCAGCCACAGCGCGAAGATCGGCGCGAGCACCACGCGCGGCAACGCATTGACCATCTTCACGTAAGGGTCGAACACGGCGGCAACCAGCGGCTGGCGCGCGAACCAGAAGCCGATGAGAACGCCGCCGAGCGATCCGATCACGAAGGCCAGGATCGATTCCATGAGCGTAATGCCGAGATGCTTCCAGATCACGCCGGAGACGAACCATTTGACGATCTGATCGAACACATCGACCGGATTGGAAAAGAAGAACGGCGGCAGCAGGATCTTGCCGAACACCGGCACCGTCGACAGCAACTGCCACAGCACAATGCCGACGATCGCGACCAGGAGCTGCAGCGCAAGCAGCGAGACGCGCGACATCAGACCGCCTCCGCCGCGTGGGTGGATTGCGCGTAGCCCTTCATCACCTCGTCCTTGAGCACGCTCCAGATCTCGCGATGAAGCGCATGGAACTCCTTGTCGAGCCGCACCTCGAAAATGTCGCGCGGGCGCGGAAGCGTGACGCGCCAATCGCCGATGATGCGCGAGGACGGCCCTGCCGACATGATCACGACGCGGTCGGCGAGCGCAATGGCCTCCTCGAGGTCATGGGTTACGAACAGCACGGCCTTGCGGTCGGCATTCCAGAGATCGAGCAGCAGATTGCCCATGACTTGCCGCGTCTGCGCATCGAGGGGCCCGAACGGCTCGTCCATGAGGAGGATTTTGGGATCACGGATCAGGACCTGCGCCAGCGCCACCCGCTTGCGCTGGCCGCCTGAAAGCATGTGGGGATAGCGGCTTGCAAAGGCGCCGAGGCCCACGGACGTCAGCCATTTTTGCGCCTGGGGTAGCGCCTCGGTTCGGGCCGTGCCCCTGATCTCGAGGCCGATGGCAACGTTGTCGAGCGCGGTCTTCCAGGGGAACAGCGCGTCGGCCTGGAACAGATAGCCGGCATCCCGGTTCAGCCCCCCGAGCGGCCGATCAAAAATCCTGACGCTGCCGGCGGCCGGCTTGAGCAGGCCGGCGGCGACGTTGAGCAGCGTCGATTTTCCGCAGCCGGTCGGCCCGACAATGGCGACGAACTCGCCCTGGGCGACCGTGAGATGGGCCTTCTCCACCGCTGTATAGACCCGCCCGTCCCCCAGCCGGAACGCAACCTTGGCATCTTCCAGCGCCACCGCCGTGGGCGTTGTCATATGTTCCCTCCAAACTTGGCTTGATGCCTTAGCCGCTCGCGCGACCAAGTTCAATCAAGCGGCCAGGCGTGCTACGCATGGGCCTTGGCCCTGCTCTCGCCCTCCCTGGAGGGGGAGGGTAAGAGAACAGCGAGCCCGTCAGCGATGCCTTCCAAGCCGGCGATCAGCTACCGAAACGTCAGCAAGAGCTTCGGCGCCCTCAGGGCTGTCGACGATGTGTCGCTCGACATCGCCGAGGGCGAGCTTCTGGCCGTCGTCGGCGGCTCGGGCTCGGGCAAGACGACGCTGCTGCGGCTCGCCAACCGGCTGATCGAGGCCGATGGCGGCACCATCACGATCGAGGGCGGGAACGTGCAGGACATCGATCCGGTCGCACTGCGGCGCCGGATCGGCTACGTTTTCCAGAGCGCCGGGCTGTTTCCGCATTTGAGCGTCGCCGACAATATCGGGATCACGCCAAAACTGCTCGGCGCGCCGGCAGCCGAGATTGTCGCGCGCGTCGACGAGTTGATCGAGCTGATGCAGCTCGACCGTGCCTCCCATCGCGACCGGCTGCCGGAGGCGCTTTCGGGCGGCCAACGCCAGCGCGTTGGCGTGGCGCGGGCACTGGCCGCCAAGCCCCGCATCATGCTGATGGACGAGCCGTTCGGTGCGCTCGATCCCCTCACCCGCGACGCCCTTGGCGAGGATTTTCGCGAGCTGCACCGCAAGCTCGGCCTGACCACCGTGATGATCACGCACGACATGACGGAGGCGATCTTGCTCGCCGACCGGATCGCGGTGATGCGCGGCGGAAGGCTGCTCGCGCAAGGTACGCCGACGGAGCTGTCAGCGAGCAGCGATGCCTATGTGCTGGAATTGCTGCGCACGCCCCGCCGTCAGGTCGAGCGGCTGAACGCACTGCTGCTACGACAGGGCGGTGCCGCATGAGCCTCTTCAACGATCCGCGCTGGGGCGAGGCGCTGTCGCATCTGCCCGACTATCTCGGCAATCATGTGCGGGTGAGCCTTGCCGCGCTGGCGCTTGGCCTCCTTGTCAGCCTGCCGCTCGCCATCCTGACGCGCAATCGTCCGGCGCCGCGCGCCATCCTGCTCGCCCTCGCCAGCATCGTGCAGACCGTGCCGGGGCTGGCGCTGCTCGCATTGTTCTACCCCCTGTTGCTGTTCGCAGCCTCGGTGACGCTGAAATGGTTCGGCGTTTCCTTCTCTGCGTTCGGCTTCCTGCCGGCGATGCTGGCGCTGGCGCTCTATTCGATGCTGCCGGTGCTGCGCAACGGCATCACCGGACTGAACGGCATCGATCCCGCATTGATCGAAGCCGCCAAGGGCGTCGGCATGACCCCACGGCAGTCGTTGGTCATGGTCGAGCTGCCGCTGGCGCTGCCGGTGATGATGGCCGGCATTCGCACCGCTGCGGTGTGGGTGATCGGCACCGCGACGCTGTCGACGCCGATCGGGCAGACCAGCCTCGGCAATTACATCTTTGCCGGACTCCAGACCCAGAACTGGGTGTTCGTGTTGTTCGGCTGCGTCGCCTCGGCCCTGCTGGCGCTCGCGGTCGACCAGTTGCTCGGCCTGATCGAGAGCGGCCTGCGTCAGCGCGGCCGCTTGCGTACTGCGCTCGGCGCGACCGGGATCGCGGCGCTGGTTGCGGCGACGCTGGTGCCGACGATGGGACGCTCGTCGTCCGGCTACGCTGTCGGCGCGAAAACCTTTGCCGAGCAATATGTGCTCTCGGCCCTGCTTCGCGACCGCCTCCAGGCCGCAGGCCTCTCCGCAACGGCGCGATCCGGCCTCGGATCGAGCGTGGTCTTCGGGGCGTTGAAGGCCGGGGATATCGATCTCTATGTCGATTATTCCGGCACGCTTTGGGCCAATCAGTTGCACCGCACCGATATCAAGCCGCGCGCAGAGCTGGTCGCGGAGTTGAAGACAGCGCTCGCCAAGGACAACATCACCCTGCTCGGCGAGCTCGGCTTCGAGAATGCCTATGCGCTGGTGATGCCGAAAAAGCGCGCCGACGCGCTCGGCATCCACACCATCGCCGATCTCGCCGCGCACACCTCGACGATGTCGATCGCCGGCGACTACGAGTTTTTCTCGCGACCGGAATGGGCGGCGTTGCAGAAGGCTTACGGCCTTCAGTTCGGCGGGCAGCGCCAGATGCAACCGGACTTCATGTATGCGGCGGTGGCGAGCGGCGAGGTCGACGTGATCGCGGGCTACACCAGCGACGGCCTGATCGCGAAATATGATCTGGTGGCCCTCGACGATCCCAAGCAGGCGATCCCGCCCTACGACGCGATCCTGCTGCTGGCGCCGAAGCGCGCCGGCGACGAGCGGCTCAAGGCGGCGCTGAGCCCGCTGCTCGGCAAGATCGACATCTCCACCATGCGCGAGGCAAACCTGCGCGCCAGCGGCAACGATGCGAACTCCTCGCCGGATGCAGTGGCGAAGTGGCTGTGGGAGAAGGTCGGTGGGCGATAAGGTGAGAGTTCGTAGGGTGGGCAAAGGCGCATAAGCGCCGTACCCACGGTCTCTGGATGCATGTGAGAGGTGGTGGGCACGCTTCGCTTTGCCCACCCTACGGATTTTCAGAATTGCGGTGAAACTACAGCCCCCTGATCATGCCCGCATCGATCAGCAGCCGGTTCAGCCGCCGCGCCTCGGCGCCGTCCTTGCAGCCGTAGAAGATGCCCTTGCAGCGGAGCATGATCTCCTTCTGCTCGGCGAACGACGGATCGAGCGGGATGCCGGCAGCCTCCTGGATCACCAGCGGCAGATAGGGGCCATCGATCGTGTCCATCACGGCGTCGCTCTTCACCGGCTCGAAATTGACCGCGTCGATGGCGTAATAGGTGGCGTAGAGGCGCGGATCATAGGCGTCGAGCCTCTTGCCGATCGCGCCTTCGTCGAGCCCGGGCTCGAGGATAGCAGGGGCGAACTCCGGCTGGTGATCGCCATAGCGCACGATCAGGAACGGCTCGCCCGGAAAATTCTTGGTCAAGCCTGCGAGGAAGGCTTTGTATTGCTTGGCACTCATGGCCTGGCGGCGCAGATATTCGTCGATGGACGGCAGGTTGCCCGGCGCGCGCCAGTTCGGCAGCAGGTCGGGACGGAAGCGCGTTTCCCAGGGGAAATGGTTGGCGCCGAGATAGATGAAGGTGAACAGCGGCTTGTTCGGCGTGCGCTCGGCCATCAACCGCAGCGTCTTGTCGTAGAAGAAGCTGTCGGGCTCGACGTCTTTGGCGCCGAGATCATGAGAATCGAGGAAGCGCTCGACGCCGGTCGTCATCTGGAAGCCGCGTGCGCTCATGAAGCCGCCATAGGCAGGGTAGAGCGACATGGTGTCATAGCCGCAACGGCGTAAGCTGAGCGGCAGGCCACGCTCGACCCGGCCCGACGCAAGGCGCGTCACGAAATAGGCAAAGCGGCCGAACGAGCGCGAGGACAGACCCGCCAGCACGTTGTATTCGGTGAACCAGCTCGGCCCGCCATTGCTTTCAGCCAGGAAGGTGCGCTCCTTGCCGTCCCAGGACTTGAAATGACTGCCGTAGCCCGGTGGCACCTTGATGCCCTGCGCGGCGCGGATATCGAAGCTCGATTCATCATGGATCATGATGATGTTCGGTCGGCGGCCCGCCGGGTGGCAGGCGTCGACCAGCGGTATATTGAGCCGCTCATTGGTCGTGGCGGCCGACTCCATGAAGCCGTACTCCACAAAATCGGACACCGCAGTGACGCCGGAGCGGAAGAACTTCGAAAGATAGCCATCGTCGTAATAGCCGCGCCAGGCCTCGTCCGGATGATAGGCGGAATAGAACACCAGGGCGGCGAGACAGGCGAGCTTGCAGGCCAGCGCTGGAAGGCGGCGGATGCGGAACGGATCGAGCCACCACAGCGCATACATCAGCGGCAGCGTGACAAGGCCAGCCCCGATTACCGACCAGCGCAAATTCGGGAATATCGTGAACAGGAACGCGACCGTGTCGCGATCGATCATCATCAGGTCGATGAAGTTCACCGTCATCTGCACGACGTCGTGCTTGAGCCGGGACAGCAGCACCAACACCACGACCATCGTCAGCGACAATGCGCCCGACAGCGCCGGCCGGCGCAGTAGCGTGATCCAGAAGAAGTTGAGAATGCCCCAGGCGAGCAGGAAGGACAGGCGCGAGCCGAAATCGGTCTCGGTCTCGTACATCAGCGCAAGAGCAGCGACATGCGGCGCGGCCACCGCCAGCAGCCGCCAGATGCCGACCGCGGCGACGCTCGCCAGAACGGCGGTGGTGGCAGAAGGACCTGGATTGGGCGCGGACGCCATCGACGACACGCTGAACTTGGGTCCGGCGCGGTGATGCCAAGCCGTCTGGCCAGCCTCGAGGCCGCCAAGGCGGACGGCGCAGCCGGCTGCACCGTGTCACAAAACTGTAATGGAACGGTCACGAACAGGCAACGCGCGCGGCGATCCGACCCTCGCTTAATGTTAGCGGACGGCGAAGGGCCGCACTTGGATGACCTAGCTCTTGGCGATCCCTGCGATGAACAGATCGATCACGCCCTCCGCCATCCGCTCGATCTCCCCCTCCTCGACGCCCCAGCGCGGGAAATGGCCGTCGAGGTTCATGCGGGCAAAGCCGTAGATCAGAGCGCGGCCGGCGATCAGGATACGTTTCAGATCCGGCGAGCGCAGCAGGCCCTGCGCGGCCGCCTCAGCCAACATTCGTTCGGTCAGTGCGACGAGCTCGGCGTTGTCGCGGAGCAATTCGGCCGAGCTGCCATACGCGAAATAGCGTCCCGTGGAGATGATCTCGAAATGCGCGGGGTTGTGCATCGCCCAGCGCACATAGGCGATGCCGAAGGCGCGGAAGCGCGCCAGCGGATCAGCGGAGCTCGCTTCCGCCAGCGCGGCCTCGATCTCGGCGCGAAAGCGCCGCTGCGCCTCCTCGGCCACCGCAGCCATCAAGGCGTCGCGGTTGGGAAAGTGCCGGAACGGCGCTCCCGGCGAGACCGCGGCGCGGCGCGCGGCCTCGCGCACGGAGACCTCGGCACCCTCCGCCGCCAGTTGCAACGCAGCATCGATCAGCACACGGCGGAGGTCGCCGTGGTGATAGGGCCGGGCTTCGGGTGCCTGGCGACGGGCGCGGGGCTTTGAAATCCGGGGCTTGGGCATAATGCTTCCTAGCATCACCCGAACGTGAATGTAAGCATCGATTACACTATTGACGATTACGCCCCCTCGAAATGTAATCGATGATTACATTACATAACGGAGGAGACGCTACGATGTCGCAACGTCACAACTGGTTCGAAGGCTGGCGGCTGCTTGCCGTGCTCACGCTGAGCCTGATCGCCTTGAGCCTCTGGATCGCCTCGATGCGCCAGTTCGAGGTCGAGGGCGTCCGCATGGTGATCCGCTTCACGGCGCGCAGCTCGCTGCTGCTGTTCTGTCTGGCCTTCAGCGCTGCAGCGGTGGCCCGGCTCTGGCCCAACGCCTGGACGCGCTGGCAGCGGCGCAACCGCCGCTATCTCGGCCTGAGCTTTGCGGTCTCCCACGCCATCCATGCGGCGGCGATCGTCGTCTTCGCCAGGATGGATCCAGCAGGCTTTGCGGAAGCCACTTCGCCGGCCTCCTACATCTTCGGCGGCATCGGCTATGCCATGATCATTGCCATGAGCGCGACCTCGTTCGATCGTACTGCCGCACTGCTCGGACCGCGGGCCTGGCGCACGCTGCACCTCGTCGGCGGCTACTATCTCTGGTTTCAGTTCATGGTGTCGTTCGGCAAGCGCGTGCCCGCCATGCCGGCCTACGCCGCGTTCCTCATTCCGCTGCTCGCGGTCATGGCGCTGCGGATGATCGCAATGGCCCGCCACCCGCGCGGGCAAGCCATCCCGGCGAGCTGAGAGGACGGCTTGCAAGAAGGCGTATCGGGTGTGCGTTCTTAAGATGAAGCGGCGTGCGAATGTTGCCAATCGCGATCGATGATGCCTTGAGAGCGCGGATGAAGAGCCGGGTTCTACCCGCTGAGAGCATTGCGGTTTTGATGATCAGGGGCTCTGAAAAAAATCTTGAAAAACGACGCGAACTCAAGAATGTGGTTTAAGCGTCAGTTCTTCGCTCTCTGAAAGCACATCAAGGCGCGAAGAATTTGAATGAAGCAGCAATGCTTCGCATGAGAAGAAAAGAGCGAGACCGCTGTTTGCGATCTCGCTCAGATTTAATCGCGAAGATTTAAGATTTGGTTTGGCGAGCGAAGCTTGTGCTTCATTCGTCATTCCGGGTTGCGCTTTCGCGCCCCCCGGAATGACGGCGCTGTCGTCAGTTCTTCGACTTGTCGACCAGCGCGCCCTTCTTGATCCAGGGCATCATGTCGCGGAGCTTTGCGCCGACTTCCTCGATCGGGTGCGCGGCGAGCTTGGCGCGGGTCGCCTTGAACGAGGTCTGGTTGACCTTGTTCTCCAGCATCCAGTCGCGGGCGAACTTGCCCCCCTGGATGTCGGCGAGAACGCGCTTCATCTCGGCCTTGGTCTCGGCGGTCACGATGCGCGGGCCGGTGACGTACTCGCCGTACTCGGCGGTGTTGGAGATCGAGTAGTTCATGTTGGCGATGCCGCCTTCATAGATCAGGTCGACGATCAGCTTCACTTCATGCAGGCACTCGAAATAGGCCATCTCCGGCGCGTAGCCGGCCTCGACCAGGGTCTCGTAGCCGCCCTTGATCAGCTCGACGAGGCCGCCGCAGAGCACGACCTGCTCGCCGAACAGGTCGGTCTCGCACTCTTCCTTGAAGGTGGTCTCGATGATGCCGGCACGGCCGCCGCCGACAGCCGAAGCGTAGGACAGGCCGAGATCATGGGCATTGCCCGAGACGTCCTTGGCGATCGCGATCAGGCAGGGCACGCCGCCACCGCGCTGATATTCCGAGCGCACGGTGTGGCCGGGGCCCTTCGGCGCGATCATCAGCACGTCGAGATCGGCGCGCGGATCGAGCAGGTTGAAATGGACATTGAGGCCGTGCGCGAACACCAGGGCCGCGCCCTTCTTCATGTTGTCGTGCAGGTGCTCGCGATAGATGTCGCCCTGGAGCTCGTCAGGGGTCAGCATCATGACGAGGTCGGCCCATTTGGCGGCTTCGGCCACTTCCATCAC